>CBFGWJ010000096.1:0-7079 GCA_965652335.1 uncultured Gammaproteobacteria bacterium
TCGTTGACGCTGGTGCATAAGGCCGCTAAGTTGCGGCGGACGACCCGGCTCAACGCACAATCAAAACCAGAAAGCCATGCCATCAACGGTGTATGACCTGCCTGCCTCCAGCGACGCCTTGCGCGAAAGCGCCACCGCATGGCTGATGCTGGGCCTGGCGGCACTGGTCGGCGCCGGCCTGTTTTCACTGCTGCTGGTACTGGCCCGGACGCCGGCCATCCAGGAGATGATCCCGCTGGTGGATTTTTTTCGCGTGGCCCTGGTCATCCATGTCAATCTCTCGGTGTTGATCTGGCTGCTCTCCATCGCGGGTGTGTTCTGGAGCCTGGCCTGCCGCAGCGATGCGCCCCGCTGGGATCGCTCGACCTTCCGGCTGGCCGGCCTGGGAACCGTCATCGTCATACTCTCGCCCTTTCTCGGCGCCACGGAACCGTTGATGAACAACTACGTTCCCATTCTGCGTCATCCCGTTTTCTATACCGGACTGGGGCTGTTCACCGCCGGCATTTTCCTGCATCTGTTGCGCTGCGGGCTGGACCATAACCGGCGCGGCAGCACCACGGCCGGCCAGCTTGATGGTGCCGGCGCCCTGCGGATCGGAATTCGCCTTTCTGCTCTCATAACCGCGGCCGCCGTTCTCGCATTTGTTGCCTCCATGGCCGGTATTCCGTCGTACATGGAAGGCGAGGCCTATTTCGAATTCCTGTTCTGGGGTGGCGGGCATGTCCTGCAGTTCACCCATACCCTGCTGATGATGGTGGCCTGGATCATCCTGGTCAACGCCTCCGGCTACCGTTTTGTGCTCAGCCCCAGGTTGTCCGCCGTATTCCTGATCATACTGGCCTTGCCGGTGATCACCGTGCCTTTTCTGTACCTGGCGCACGACGTGACCTCTCCCGGTCACCGCCTGGCCTTTACGGAACTGATGAAGTACGGCGGCCTTTCCTGCGTGCCTTTGGGCCTGGCCGTGGTTTTCAGCCTACGCCGCCGCAAACTGCCCGCCGGCCAGGCCACGGGCGAAGCTGCCTACCTGCGCATGTCGCTGTGGTCATCCATTGCCCTGTTCGCCACCGGCGGCGTGCTGGGCTTCATGATCTCGGGGCTGGACATCGTCATTCCGGCCCACTATCACGGCTCGACAGTAGGTGTAACCATCGCCTTCATGGGCCTGTGCTACTACCTGTTGCCACGCCTTGGTTTTGGCGCCGTGCCCGCAAAACTGGCAACCTGGCAACCGCTGTTGTACGGCGGAGGGCAACTGCTGCACATCATCGGGCTGGCGTGGAGTGGCGGTTACGGGGTACAGCGGAAAACCGCCGGCCTGGAACAGGGCGTTGATCGCCTGGGGGAAGTTGCCGGCATGGGCCTGATGGGCCTGGGCGGGTTGATTTCCGTCATCGGCGGCCTGCTGTTCCTGGTCGCGGCCTGGAAATCCATACGTGCGCGGCCAGGCAAGTGAATGGCGCGATGAAGCGGATTCCCGGGGCGATGGATTCAGCCGTTCCCAGTGGTGTGCCCCACCACAGCACCATGCATTCGCGCATCAAAAGTGGCGAAGTGCCCGGCAAACCAGTCTGACAGGCGTTCGCCGAGTTGCCTGCGGCCCTCCTCCGGGTCCGCCGCATAGACATCCATCAGGTCCAGGATCTGCTCCAGCAGCCGTTCGTGATCGTCCTTGTGAGCCGGGTATTCCGCGTACGCCGCAGCGCGCATCAGGCGTTCTTCCAGCGCGAAGTGCGCGGCGATCCCGGCATGGATCTCGCCCAGCATGGCCTGTACCGAAGCCCGGTCGGCGTGGCCCGCCAGCCCCGCATGGGCCGCGTTGATCAGGGCGATCATGTCCTGGTGCTCCTGGTCCACCGAAGGGATTCCCAGTGAATATGACGGTTTCCAGTCCAATAGGCTCATGGCCCAGCCCTACTCCTTCCTACTCCAGTTTGAAATTCTGTTGCACGGGGTCGAAGCCGACCACCAGGTGCTGCCCGGGTACCAGCTGAACCTGCTGCTCCAGGTAAAAATCAAAGCTGTCCAACCCGCCTGAATCATTCATGCCCACCGACAGGTTCCGTGTTCCCGCAGGGACCGGGAACCGGGCGTACACGGTGGAGGACCCATCGTTCCAGATACCACTGGGTTGCAGGGTTTCGGCATACACGACGGTCCCATCCACCTGCAGCGTTACCCGCAGGGGGTGTTTCTCGCGCGGACAATCACTCGGCCGCCGCATGTTGGGGGGCAATTCGTTGAGTTCTTCCTGGGTGAACGTGCGGCATTCCTGGATGCGCCGGCCGGAATGTGAAATCGACAGTGACACCATGGCCTCATCGTCCTGCAGCAGGCTGAATGCCGGCCAGGCCGAAAACAGACCGGCAGCCAGGGCAAAAAAGCCATAGGCCAGGGCCTGCAAGGGCAACAGCCGCCAGGTGAAAGTCACCGGCCCGGTGGATGTTTCCGTGCCGGAAAGCTGCGAGCGGAATGCCGCCAGCCTTTTGCCGGCTGGACCCAGCCTGCTCCAGCGATGCTCCCATCCCAGCGCCAGTTTTTGCCGGTCCGTACGTTCGCGCAGTCGCGGGTCCCGTTCACGGGCCACCCGTTGCCGCGTCCACTCGGTGCCCAGGCGGTACTCGCAGTTGCCGGAACTGCACCCTGCCAGGAACACGCCATCCGCGTGATCGCGGCTGAGTATGAAGTCCATGAATGCCGGCGGCAGGTGCGCCATGCAGCGCAGCGGAATGACGGCGGTCTGTTCGTCCTGCAAAGGGCCGGCGTCTGAACTGCCATCGCAGGTGAATACGATCACCCTTTGCCGGCCGCGCAGGCGAGCCGACTCTGTCTCAATCTGCTGCCGCAACAACAGCGCTCCGATATCGGGCAGGTCGATACCTGGCACCAGGGCGCTGGCCTGGCGGAAGGGGGTGGCGGTCGGGCATGCGCCGACGCAGATGCCACAGCTGACACACAGGTCGGCATCAACCACCGCTTCCTGCTCGTAACGGCTGCCATCGGTGCGTGGCTGCATCATCACGGCTGAATAGGGGCAATCCTCGGCACATCGCTGGCAGCCGTTGCAGTTGCCCAGGTCCACCACGGCCACCGGACGATCCGCATTGCGCGGCCCAGCCACGGCATCCGGTCTGTTTCGCGGTGGCAGCCAGGGCGCGATGAACAACAGGCCGCTGAGGGCCATCAACAAACCCCACACGCCGGCCGGGCCCCAGCTTTGCACCAGTGGGTAAACCAGCAGGTAATACCAATCAAGCCCCAGTTCCCGTGGCACGGTGGCGGGATTCGCCTGCCCCTGGCTGAGCGCGGGATAAACGATGGCCAGCGCCAACATCACCAGCAAGGTGCCGGCCATCAATGGGCGCGGCGGGCTGATGCGCGGCCGGCTGATGCGAAACACGTGCAGCCAGATGGCAAACACCAGGAACAGCGGCAGGCCGATCAGGTGGAGAAATGCCATCAGGGTAAAAAACCGGTCGCTGAGCTCCGCGGCGGTGAGGAAATTGCGTGCCATGGAGCCGGTAAAAATCGGCAGCCAGTCGATCAGCTCGGCCGAGGTAATGGCTACGTACAACCCCAGCTGATCCCACACCAGCCAGTATCCGGAAATTCCCAGCGGTATGATGATCCACAGCAGCGGCGCGCCCGTCACCCAGCTGAACCAACGCTTGCCCCGGTGGTGGCCATGCAGCCATTCTCGCAGCATGTGCAGTGACAGGGTGACCACCGCGGCATCCGATGCGTAGCGGTGCAGGCTGCGCATCACACCGCCCAGGTACCATTGCTGGTGCGTCAGGTACTCAACCGACTCGTAAGCCCCCTGCACGCTGGTGCGGAAAAAGATGAACAGCCAGAGGCCGCTGACCAGCACGATCCAGAAAAAGAAAATCGTCATCGCACCCAGGTGGTGCATGGGGTTCAGCTGTGGCCCAAAGCAGCGGCCCAGGGCACGGTCCAGCCAGGTCAGGATATTGCGCGCCTGCATCAGGACATTTTGCTTCGACGGGCCTTTATGGTTTCACGCAGCCACCAACCGCCCAGCACCAGCAGGAAGATGCCACCGATCGCGATCTGCACGAACAGCGAATAATCAAACCGGTAGCGGCCGGTGGCCGGATCATACACCGTGCAGAACAGCCGGAAGCGGTCAACGAGGTTGCTCACCAGGTGGCTGCCAGGCTGTGGCCGGTTATAGACCAGTTCCTTCAGGGGCTCGACCAGCGCGGGTAACTCAAAAGCGGCGCCATAAACCTGGCCATAGATCACGCCATCACGATCCACCAGGGTTACCTGGTTGATGTGGTCGAAACCCCTTGGAGTGGGGAAATAACTGAAGCCGAGATTTTCAGTCAATGCAGCCATGCTTTCCGCATCGCCGCTGAGGAAATGCCAGCCGGGTTCGCTGATTTTCTGTGCGCGGGCGAAACTGGCCATGGCGGTGGGCGTATCGTTGGGCGTATCAAAGCCGATGGTCACAACGTAAAAGCTGTCTTCACCCAGCGCCTGTCGCGCTGCTTCCACGGCATTGGCCAGGTGGCGCGTAATGGCTGGGCAGACATGGTAACAGGAGGTAAAAATCATGCTGACCAGAACCGGCTTGCCCCGCAGCTCCTGCAGCTCCATGGGCAAGCCATCGCTGCCCCGCAATTCCAGCGGTTGCAGCGTCCGGCCGATGGCAGCCTGTGACCGGCTGAGCGCCGCATCGGCGTCGTAAGGTGCCGCGCTCTGGTCGGCCACGGCCGCCGTCGCGAGACCCGTCACCAGAACCAGCATCACACTCAGGCAGCGGTTTCTGGCCATGGCGCTCCTGCCTGCCCGGGCTTCGCCGGAGGGCCCGTCCCGTATCGGGCGGCCCGGGTGCTTACGACATCGGCCATACCGACGCCAGGTATTTCCAGTTGACCGCGTAATAGATTACAAAGATGGCCAGGAAGAAGATTGCGAATACAAACGTTCCGGGCGCTGCGAAGCCCCACTTGCCGGCGGCGGCATGGCCACCTTCAACCACGATATCCGGCTCGGCTTTCAGCAGACGCGTGGTTGCCGTACCATAGGGCGACTCGGAGCCAATCCGCTTGCCAAAGAATACCGACAGCACCGTGATCAGCACGAATATGGCGCCACCCACGATCGCCGCCACACCGCTGATGCCCACCAGGCCCATCAGCGTGAATGCACTGGCGGGGTAGTCAAAGCCCAGCAATGAATCGGCGAACGTCATATCCCAGTGCCGCCGCTCCACACCCAGCGTGCCGGCGCCCATCATGGCCAGCGTGAACACTGCCATGCCGATGCCGAACAGATAAGGCTGCCATCGGGCCAGGGCCGGGAACATCACTTCGCGGCGGAACAGCACCGGAATCAGGAACCAGGTCAGGGACATGAAGGCCAGCGTCGTGCCCAGCACCACCGTGGCGTGGAAATGGCCGGGAACGTAGATGGTGTTGTGGATGATGATATTGATCTGCTCGGTACCCATCACCACGCCGGAGATGCCGCCGATAAACCCGAAACCCACCAGCGAGATGAACATGCCGGAAAACACCGGGTTGCCCCAGGGCGCCTTGCGCAACCACTCAAACAACCCCTTGGTGAAGCCCTTGCCCCGCTGCGCCACTTCGATGGCGCCCGGCACCGTCAGGCCATGGATCATGCTGGCCAGCACGGCCAGGTACATGGCATAGCTGGTGTTGAAGATTTTCCAGGTGGAACTGAGGCCCGGGTCCACCAGCAGGTGGTGCGCGGAAGCCAGCTGCAGGAAGCAGATGTACAGGAAAAATGCCGTGCGGCTGACTTTTTCGGACATGGGCTTGGCGCCAAACACGATCGCGGCTATGGCGTACCAGACCGACACATGCGCCGCCACGTTGATCTGCTGCGACGAATGGCCAAAACCCCACCAGATCAACCGGTACATGGCCGGGTCGATGTTGGAGATCAGCCCAAGCGACCACAGCCACGTTGGAACCAGGATGATGGCGCCGGCCGCGATGGTAAAGATGGCGATGATGCAGGCCGTCAGCGCTCCAAACGTCACCAGCGGAATGGATCCGTCGTAGGTTTTTTCTTCCTTCGCCACCACCAGGGTGCCGAGGAATATGAAACAGGCCAGCAGCGCGCCCACCGCAAACAGGATCAACCCGAGGTAAAAGTTCGGGTCCGCCGGCATGGGCACGTAGGAGGTCATCATGACCGAAGAGTTGCCCGCCAGCACCGATGCGTTATTGACGATCGCGCCGCACACCATCAGGATGAATGCCAGCCAGCCGATGCGCGGCGTGGCAATGCGTACTTTCAACAGCGTTGAAGAGCAGAAGTACAGCACTGCAATTTCGAAGAATATGATCCAGAACACCAGCATGTTGATGCCGTGGATGGTGAGGATCTGGTAGAACCGGTCCGCGGGCAACAGATGCACCGCCGGCCAGCGGGTCAGCGTAACCAGCAGGGCAGTGATGCCGCCGATCAGCAGCATGACTACGCCCATCACGGCGTTGGCCCGTATCAGCCACTCGGCCTGTTTGTGGAATTGCAGCCCCGATTCGGGACAGGTTCGAAACAGTGGTTTGCTCATGGCCTTGCCCATCACTCGCCCTCCCCGTCCTTGATGCGGATTTTGCCTACCATGTTGTGGTGGCCGATGCCGCAGAATTCATTGCAGATGATGGTCTGGTCGCCACTGGTGTCGGGAGTGATGGTAAGCACCATTTCGTAACCGGGCAGGATCTGCGTATTGATGTTGACTGGTTGCAGGGAAAACCCGTGTTGCCAGTCCATCGAAGCAATGTGCAGACGGTAGGTCTGGCCTTTCTGCAGTTCCAGAATGGGCCACCATTGCCACAGCCGTGCGATCAGGTAAACGTCACTGCCGGGCGGTGGAGCAACGACCGGAATATGCTGGTTGGTTTCCGTGCGAACGGTGTGCTCGTTGACCATGGCCATGGTTTTGGCCATGAAGGCTTCCGGCGTGGTCCGGTAGGCTTCGCTGGACAGGTTCTGCTTGCCGTACACATGCCACAGCGGCATCATCACGAACATGATCAGCGACCAGACCAGCGCGATGGCAATCCAGGTGC
>CBFGWJ010000097.1:0-7059 GCA_965652335.1 uncultured Gammaproteobacteria bacterium
TGCGATCCAGCATCTGCTGCACGATGCGGTCATCGACAAACCCCGGCAACCACCACGGGCTCTCCTTCTGAACATTGCCGCGAATGGCTTCACGGTGGTCGTGCAGCACCACCACGGCGTAGCGCAGGGCCTGTGTGAGCAGCGCCTGGTGGCGGCCATCGCGCACCAGCCACTCCAGCAAGCGGCTGAGCAGAGGACCCAGTTCGACGCGTTGCAACTGCTGGGAGCTGAAACGGCGCAGGAAAGCCCGGACATTGTCTTCACGCCAGGCGCCCGCGCCCCAGCGCAGGAAGCGAAGGGTACCATCCACCAGGCGACGGCTGCCGTCGGCCGACTTCAGCCAGTTGATGATGTGCAGCGACAGGTCGGATTTTTCCAGCTTGGCCCGCACCACATCAGGGTGCAGGAAATGCTCCGCCACGAACCGCGCCAGGCTATGGCCGATCTCATCCTTGCGCCTGGGAATGATGGCGGTATGCGGAATCGGCAGTCCCAATGGATGGCGGAACAGGGCAACAACCGCAAACCAGTCGGCCAGCGCGCCCACCATGCCGGCTTCGGCAAAAGCATGGACCCAGCCGGCCCAGGCTTCAGGCCGGTTGAGCGTGGCCAGGAATACGGCAGCCATGGCCAGCAGCAGCAACAGCGGCCAGCGCTTCATGCGCCGCAGCCGTGCGATCTGGTCGATATTCAGCGTTGGAGTTGTCAAAATGCCAATCGTATGACTCGCCGGTATGAATTGCTGCTATGACCTGCTGGGAAGAATCGCTGCTATGTCTTGCTGGAATGGCTCGCTGGCCGCAGTGAATTCAGAACTTCTGCCGGCCAGTCAGCAGGTCCTTCCACATCACCCAGTCACCCATCAGGCTGTAGAAAGGATATTTGAACGTCGCCGGTTTGTTCTTCTCAAAAAAAAAGTGCCCTACCCAGGCAAAACCATATCCGATCACCGGTACCAGCAGCAGCCAGCGATAATCGCCCTTCCAGATGCTAAATGCGATCACCCCCAACACCAGCCAGCTGCCAACGAAATGCAGGATGCGGCAGGTGGTATTGCTATGCTCCTCCAGGTAGTACGGATAGAACTCGCTGAAAGAATTGAACCGGCTGCCCATGGGCGTCTTCCTCGGAAGCAGTGCTTGATAAATGGCATCATCCACCATCAAACCGGTAAGGACAAGCCGCATTTTCTGTGCATAAACGGCGAATTCCCGCGCATTCAAAATTAATTCATTGCCGATCCGGCAAATCCGTCACTTTTCAGTTAAAGCGCTGCAAGGCCTGCCCTATACTTTTTTCATGCAAGTCGCTTGCTGAATTCAACCGCGTTGCAAACACCCCCTGGAGGCTACTGATGTTTCGACTTTCCGCACCCGCATTTATCGCTCTTGCCGGCGGACTGCTGCTGGCGCCACTGGCTGCGCAAGCAGAGTTCAACCTCAAATACACTGAAAAAGTAATGACCCAGCTGATCGAGCGGTCGATGGAGGAACGTGGCGTCGCTTCCACCTCGGTAGCACTGGTCAAGGACGACAAGATTGTCTGGAAAGCTGCCTTCGGTTACAGCAACCTGCGCACCAAAACCCTGGCCACGCCCGACACGATCTACAGCACCGGCTCCACCTTCAAGTCGGTCACCGCCACGGCCCTGATGCAATTGCAGGAACAGGGCAAGCTGTCGCTGGACGATCCCATCAACCGTTACCTGGGTGAAAACCGCGTGCAGGACAAACTGCAGGCCGAAGTAGCGGTGAATTTCCATCACCTGCTGTCCGGCTGGTCAGGCCTGCTGCCGGGCGCCTCGGTCAAGCCCATCTGGGGCCGTGAACTGCCGCCCACGCTCGAGGAGTTCACCTCCAGGCTGTACAGCATTCGCGCACCCGAAACCAAGTGGGAGTACAACAACTACGCCTACGGCACCGCCGGACTGCTGGTACAGGAGATCTCCGGGCAGGAATACGAAGAGTACATGGTGGAACACATCCTCAAGCCATTGGGCGTAACCACGCCGCATCCGGCCTATCCGTCGCCGGACATGGTGGAAATGATGGCATTGCCGTACTCGGCCGGCGGCTCGCGCGGCACGCCCACACCGGTTGGCCAGGTGCATTTTGATGTGTATCCCGCAGGCGACCTGTGGCTGACAGCCGAAGACATGGCGCGCTACCTCGGCGCCCACCTCAACGGCGGCGTGTTCAATGGCCAGCGCATCCTGTCCGAGGAATCCGTCAAGGACATGCACACCAACCGATTCGGCGGCGACTACGCGCTTGGCTTCTGGGTTGAGACTGATGAGAACAATGGCCACACCATCATCCAGCACGGCGGCGCCATCGCCGGCATGCGCTCCATGCTGCGCGGCGACGTGGATGCCAAAGTGGGCATCTATTACATGACCAATTCCGATGTGGAACTGCCCATCGACCATGCCGCACTGGCGCTGCTGCGCGGCGATGACTACAAGCTGCCGCCGAAACGGGTGGGCAAGAAGGTCGATGGCAAAATCCTTGACCAGTACGCAGGCACCTACAAATCCCCGGAAGGCATCGCAGTTACCTTCACCCGCGACGGCGACGACCTGGTCTCGAAACGCGGCAATGCGGTGACTGAACTGCTGGCCGAGAGTGACGAGAGTTTCTACTACGCGCCGTTCAACAGCGTGATCACGTTTGTGAAGGATGAATCCGGCGCGGTGGACCGGCTGGAACTGTCACTGAACGGACGCGCCTACACTGCCAAAAAACAGTAAACGCATGTTCAACGCTGACCCGGCTTCACGATCCACTCGTGGGCCGGGTCGTTGTTGATCAGCCAGGTGCGCTTCGGCCCGGCCATCACATTGAGGTAGTAGAGGTCGTAGCCGTGGGCGGCGCCCACCGGGTGGTAACCCCGCGGCACCAGCACGCAATCGCCATCGTGCACCGCCATCGATTCATCCAGGCTGCGGTCATCGGTGTACACCCGCTGGAAGGCAAAGCCCTGCGGCGGATTGAGCCGGTGGTAGTAAGTTTCTTCCAGTGCCGATTCTTCCGGCAGGTTGTCGGCATCGTGCTTGTGCGGCGGATAGGATGACCAGTTACCCGCCGGCGTAATCACCTCGGCAATCAGCAGGCTGTCGGCCGGTTCGGTTTCGGGCAGCACGTTGCGCACGATGCGGCGGTTGCTGCCGGTGCCACGCTCTTCCACGCTCATGTCTTCGCCACGGATCAACCGGGCCTGCTGCTGGCCCGCCGAGGGAGCCGTGCACAGCGCGATTTCCGCGGCGACTTGGGCGGTGATTGCCATGGCCTGACCGGCCGGTACGTAGACGGCATCGGGCGCCACGTCATCAAACACACTCCTGCGGCTGCCCACTTCGCTGAACTGCTGATCGCCCACCGTCACGGCCACCGTGCCACTCAGCACCACGATGCAGGTTTCCCGGTCCGGAAGTGTTTTGGCCAGGGACTGACCTTGTGCCAGCGTGTGCACGGCAAAACCCACATAGCGCCAGCCGGCGGATTCGGGGGTGACTTCCAGCACGCAGGCCTGCGCGTCGGGTTGTCCGGAACGGACCAGTAAGTGCGACATCGTGATATTTACTCCTGCGGGTGCATCCTGCCGGCAGAATCTGCCGCCATTGTCCTGCACTGGACCGGCGGGTCCAACCGGCGCGGAGGATATGCACCAAATATTTCAGTTTCTGTATTCTCGGAATAAATATTCTAACACGGGCCGGACAGCAATCTCACTCAACCGGCCAGCTGGGCCGACAATTGCCGTTTCAGCACCTTGCCGGTAGGGTTGCGCGGCAACGCCGGCAGGATTTCCAGCCGCTCCGGCAGCATGAACTTGGCCAGTCCTTCCGCCAGCAGTGCTGCTTTCAGCTCATCGAGGCTGAGACTGGCGCCGGGCCGCAACGCCACCACGGCGCAGATGATCTCGCCGAGGCGCTCATCGGGGTAACCGATGGCAGTGGCCTCGGCAATCTGCGGCAGTTCCTGGATGGCCGCCTCCAGTTCGCCCACCGGAATTTTCACTCCACCCCGGTTGATCACATCCTTGAGGCGGTCGATGTAGTGGTAATAGTCCGATTCCTCACCCTCGCCGGCGATCTCGAAGATTTCACCGGGGCGGAAAAAGCCATCGGCATCGAAATCGGCCTGGTCGAGGCTGCCATCGGCATTCCAGTAACCCGGGAAAAATGCCGGACTGCGGCAGGCGAACTCCGCGGGAACACCGGATTCTTCCACCAGATCGCCGGTTTCCAGGTCAAGCAGCTTGCAGTCGATGGAGGCGGCAATGCGCACACCCCACGGCATTCCGGTCACCGACCGGTTGGCGCTGCCGTTGAAGCGCGGGAAATAGCGGGCGCGCCGCTGAGGGTCGGTGGTGATACTGGGGCTGGACAACATGGTCAGGCCTTCGGTGGACCCGAAGGCGTTGATGATCTCGATGCCGTAGCGCTGTTTGAAATCGGCGATCATCCAGGCATCCAGCGGCGCCGAGCCGCACAGGATGCTGCGGATGTGGGACACATCGTACTGGTCCAGCACATTTTCCCGCAGCAGGGCATTGAGCATGGCGGGCGCGGTGACCGTGTGGTTGATGCGCAGGTCCTGGATCTGCTGCAGGAACACCCGCATGTCAAACGGCTGGTGCAATACCAGCGTGCCCTGCAGTTCCAGCCACGGCAGGATCATGCCGCTGTAGCCGGCGGTGTGCACCATCTGCATGGGCGCCAGGATGCTGTCGCCATGTTGCAGCCCGCCCGCGTCCACGCAGCAGTTGCCGGTGGCGTGCCAGTTGTTGTGGCTGCGCGGCACGCACTTCGGATCACCCGTGGTGCCGGATGTCCAGTGCAGGGTGACAATCTCATTGGCATCGATTTCGAGGCTTTCCAGGTAAACCTGCAATGACTCCGGAACAACCCCGTCAACCTGCACAAATAAATCAAACTCACCCGGCGCATTGCCCTCGCCCAGGCTGGACACACTGCAGGGAAAACTGGTATCCCGCGCCACGATATCCCGCAGCAACTGTCCGGGCGAGCCGTCCTTGAAGCGCTCCAGCCCGAGGATGTAACGCGGTTGCAGGTGGGACACGATGCGGCTGAGGTCGCGCTCGCCATAGGCCATCATCACCGGCGAGACGATGGCGCCCAGCCTGGCGCAGGCCATGAAGGCCACCACGATCTCAGTGATGTTGGGCAGCTGCACCAGCACGATCGAATCCTTGCGCACGCCGGCCTGGAACAGCCGCGCGGCCAGGCGCATCACCGCAGCTTCGGTTTGTTCGAAGCTGAGGCTTTGCGGCCGGCCAAAGGCAAAATCTGCGCGGTTGGGCGCATCCAGCAAGGCAGGCTGGCCGGGGCAATCACTGACGCAGGCACGAAACAGGTCGTCCAGCGTGGTTTGCCCCCACCAGCCCTCGCGGGTGTACCGCTCGATCAGTGCTGCATCGTGCAGGATCACGCTTTAACGTCGTCCGGCGTCTCGTGCATGGTGTCGGCCACGGCCAGCAGCCAGGGGTTGCTCTTGCCCTGGGTCATGTCCAGGTAACCCGGCATGTCGAAGTAGTCACGCGCACGCCAGATCTTGCCGTCCTTGATCTGGTAAATGCCCATGTAGGGCATGCGCACCGTGGTGCCATCGGGCTGGTCGTACTCATCGATACCTTCAAACAGGATCTTGTTGTCGTCCTCCAGGTAGTTGACGATGCGCCAGCGGCTGGCCACCTGGTGCGGCCACAGCATGTTGAGGCGCTTCTTCATGTACTCCTTGCCATCAAACGGCCGCGTGCCAACGTGCAGGTAATAGGTGCAGTCGTCGGTAAATGCGGCCAGCGAGGCTTCGAGGTCCTTGGCCTTCATGGCATCGATGTAGCGTTGTACGGCGTCGTAAGCTTGTCCCATGGGGTTCTCCGTCAGTGGTCAATGCAAAGAAAGTGGTTGCGGTAATCAGAGTGCCAGAATCTGTTCCACCGCCAGTCGTGCGCTCTTGGCCGCTGCGGGCGTGGCAATGAAGCCGGTGGGAGCGCAGGCATCACCCACGTTGAACAGGTTGGGCAGCGGCGTGCTGACCGGCATGTTGTAACCGGGCCAGCTGCGCGCCACCACGTCCGGGTCGTCGATGTCGCGCAACTGCACGTCCAGGAAGCGGCCACCCTTGGCCTCGAAATCGGGGAACAGGTCGAGCACGTCCTGCATGTTGGAATTGCGCTCATCATCCTTGTCCATTGGCTCAAGGCAGCTTTTCGGCGTGCCGTAGAAGGCCATCAGGTGCTTGCCGTCATGGCTCCATTCCGGGCAGATATTGGTCAGCGGAACACCGGTGACGATGCGCCGAAGGCCGGCCGCCAGCAAGGCCGAGCGCGGCTCGAACAGGGGTTCATCGGAAACCACGTAGGTGGCCACGATGGGCGTGGGCCGCACGCGTGACTCCAGCAACTCCAGGTAATCGCTGCTGAACGCCTCGTCGCCGGCCAGCAGGCGGGTGCCGCTGGGGCCGGTGTTGCTGATCACCACATCGGCTTCCAGCACTTTTTCCTGGCCATCCTGCCGGATCGTTATCCCGGTAGCCTTGCCGTGGGCGTGGTTGATCGACAGCGTAGGCGTATCCAGCCAGATGCGGCCACCGTGTGACTCAATCACCTTGCCCAGCGCGCGGCTGACCGCCACGAAACCACCCGGCACCATGGCGTACTGGTCCATCCGGGCCTCACTCGCAGCCGTGTGGGCGAACCAGTGCCGGGCGGGATATTCGTAGTCATTCACCGCCGACACCGCCGAGGTGACGGTGTGGAACAGGTGGATCAGGTCGGGGTTGTCGGTATAGCGCGTCAGCCATTCGCGAAAGGTGGGGCCGTCTTCGCCGGTGACGATGGCGTTGGGATCCTTGAAGGCCGCGCCGATCTTGGCGATCGACAGCTGCAGGCCCATGTGCGCCATGGCTTTCTTGTCGCCGCCACCATGAACCTTGAGGAACATCTCGATGATCTTGCCGATGCTGCCGCGGGCCGGCAGGGGCGCGAATTCATTGCCGCCCTTGATCCAGAACCACATTTCGCTCACCGGGCGGA
>CBFGWJ010000098.1:0-7054 GCA_965652335.1 uncultured Gammaproteobacteria bacterium
CAACCACATTCTCATGATCAATCCCCTTGAAAACTACTATCCCTTGAAAAACCCCTGAAAAACTTCTGTGGACTCCCTTGATTTCCCCTGGTCCCCCTGTATCGGCCAGCCACGGAAACAAAACGGCATTACCGATACTGGTTATGAAAACGCAATCGGCCATTCTTGTCAAACGGCGCCGCCGAAAGGGCAGGACCAACGGTTGAATCCACTGCATAAACGGCGGCTGACCAGCAATAAGGTGCGCGCCCCGCGCCTGCTGCACCATCGTTTACACGGGCGTAAGCCCACACAGGCAGGTCGCATCGTGGGTCAGGTGGTGCCTTGGTAGTGTCTCGGCGGTGAAAAGGGGCGTTTTACCGCAAGGCTTGTAACTCTTTGGTCACTCCACGCATCTATGCTGTAACAACAAAACAGGAACAAACCAGGCAGGGGCCACGCAGAGTTCAGGCCACATCGTTTACGAGGCGTTTAACATGAATATGATTCATCAAATCAGTTTGAAACTGCAGTTGGGGCTGGACCCCTCCTGCAAGATCCAGTCCGAAGAGCTGCTGGCGCAATGGCAGGCTTTCAATGAAAGGCGCTGTCGGGCTCGCGCCATCGAGCGCCAGAACAGCCTCGCACCAACGGGCAACGGCGAACAGGCGCGAAACCGCCAGCGCGTCAACTGAGGCCAGGCCGGCTGGCGGGCGTGTACGACTTTTCCTGATTTCACTGGGGTTCCACGCCTGGTTGAGGCTCAACCAGGCGTTCTTCACATTCCGGTCACGGGATTTACTTAAAATTCCAACTTATGTAACTGTCGTTTGTAGTTCATAAAGACCAAATGAAGAGTAGGAGCTTTTGTGAGTACGCAAGGTGAACCCATCAGCGCGACCGACCTGCTGTCCGAGCGCAACATCACCGGACTGTTGCGCCGGGCCTTTTCCCAACCCCTGAAACTGCTGGGCCAAAGCGATGCGTCCCTGTCCAGTTATGCGGTCTTCTGGGCTGTAGCCGATAACGAAGGCACCACTCAGGTTGACGTCGCGCGCCGCACGGGCTTATCCGCCAAAACCGTGTCACGGGTCATTTCCCTTCTTGGCGAAACCCGGGAGGGCAAGGGCTGGATCCGGCAGGATTTCGATGCCAGCGACCGCCGCATTCGGCGGCTGTCCTTGAGTCGCAAAGGCAAGAATGTGCATCGCAAGCTGCTGGAAGACATCAACGCATACGCCGCGGAAGCTGCCAACAGCTGATTCCGGCAGGTCAGCAGAAACGTTAAAAGGGATCCCCGGCGAAAGCTGGTGACAGGCCAGGCTTGTCAGCCGGACTGTTCCTTGCTCCGCGAGCTGCGTCTCCTGCCCCACGCACGGTGGCACCCGGCCACTTCCCTGGAAGCTCAAGGCCCTCCCGGACCGGGCCGGCGTGGTTTCTGCTACTGGCAGAATGCATTTTCCCGGATTCTTCCTGATTCCGGGGACCCCAGAATTGCGAGCCACAACTGAGCAAAGGGATTGCTGGAATGGTGTACCTGGCAGGCATGTACTCATCCTGAGTCGTAGTCTCGTCCATGACGTGGGTTCATCATCCGAACCCTGTTGGTCGAATACCCTATAGCCTGCGCATCGGCATTGTCAATGTTGCAGGCTTGCGCGGGCCACCTTTCCCCTGCACCATAACTTTATGGAATTTCTTTATTTAAAATATTAACTTTTGCAATGATACCGCTTTGAGTACCCTGTTTAATCTCAGCGAGTCGCCCTTGCCCGGCGACCATAAGCTATTGGAGCCATCCTTTGCCCGAAACCGACCAGCCAGTTTGCCTGACTCTGCATGATCCGTTGCGGGATTGGCGTGACAGTTGTGGTTTTGCGCTGCTGGCGCACATGGATGGGCAAAAGAGCCACTGGCTCGTTGAGACCACGCTGAAATCGCTGGCGCGGCTGACCCACCGCGGCGCGGTCGCGGCCGACGGCAAGTCCGGCGATGGTTGCGGCATCATGCTGCAGTTCCCTGAGCCTTTCCTGCGTGATGTCGCGAATGATTGCGGTTTTCGCCTGGCCGACAATTTTGCCGCCGGCCTGGTGTTTTTCTCGCCCGATGAAACGCTGATCGAGCGCGGCAAGGAAATTCTCACCCGCCACCTGGAAAGGGTATCGCTTGAAGTCGTGGGTTGGCGTGAAGTTCCCACCCGGCCGGAGTTTGTGGGCGCGCAGGCGCTGGTCAGCATGCCGGCCATTTACCAGGTGTTCGTCAACGCGCCGCCCGGCTGGCACCGGCATGACCTGGAGCGGCAGTTGTTCGTTGCGCGCCGGTTCGCTTTTGATGAGCATGGCAAACTGCCCGACCCCGACCCCCTGTATTACGTGGTATCGCTGTCACGGATGACCATGGTGTACAAGGGACTGGTGCAGGCCGAACACCTGGCGGATTTTTACCCTGACCTGCGCGACCCGCGCATGACCTCGGCCATCGGCATCTGCCACCAGCGCTTCTCCACCAACACCCTGCCGCGCTGGAACTATGCCCAACCGTTCCGCTTCCTGGCGCACAATGGAGAAATCAACAGCGTCAACAGCAACCGGGACTGGGCCAACGCCCGCGCCGGAATTCTGCACTCGCCGCTGCTGCCTTCGCTGGAGACGCTTTCCCACCTGGTGAACGAGACCGGTTCGGATTCTTCCTCGCTGGATAACCTGCTCGAAGTATTCATGGCCGGCGGCATGGACCTGTTCCGCGCCATGCGTTTGTTGATGCCACCCGCCATCCGGCCCGACATGGATCCGGACCTGAGGGCCTTCCTGCAATTCAATTCCATGCACCAGGAGCCGTGGGACGGCCCGGCCGGCGTGGTTTCCACCAACGGCGAAATCGCCTGCTGCAACCTCGACCGGAATGGCCTGCGGCCGGCGCGCTACAGCATCACGCACGATGGCATTTTCACCGTGGCTTCCGAAACCGGTGTGTGGGATTGCCCGCCCGAACGCGTCAAGCGGCGCGGCCGCCTGGGCCCCGGCGAGATGATCGCGGTGGACATTTCCACCGGCAAGCTGTGGAAAGCCAACGCCATCGACGACCACCTCAAGGCCCGACACGCCTATCGCGAGTGGCTGGCCGAGAATGTGGTGCGGGTGTGGAACAACGATGAGCAGGAACGCAAGGCCGCGCTGAAGTTCATGCGCGAATCGGCGGCCCTGTTGCCGGTGTACCAACGCGCGTTCGGGTTGAGCCTGGAAGAATGCGAAACCGTGCTGAACACGCTGGCCACGGATTCGCAGGAACCGGTGGGCTCCATGGGGGATGACACACCCATGGCGGTGCTGTCCGAGCGCAACCGTTCCATTTACGACTATTTCCGCCAGGGCTTCGCGCAGGTCACCAACCCACCCATAGACCCGCTGCGCGAATCGTCGGTGATGTCGCTGGAAACCAGCATCGGCCGCGAGCACAACGTGTTCAACGAGACCGCCTCGCATGCCCATCGCGTGACCCTGCCCTGGCCGGTGTTGAACTACGTCAAATACCAGACCCTGCTGGGGCTGGACCAGCGGCACTACCGCAACCAGCGCTTCAGCCTGAATTACGACCCGGAAGTGCAGGGCCTGCGCGCCGCCATCGAGAGCCTGGTGGCGGACTGCCTGCAGGCGGTGAAATCCGGTACCACCATCCTGGTGCTGTCGGACCGCGACATCAGCCGCGACACGCTCACCATGCCCGCTCCCCTGGCTGTGGGCGCCGTGCACCAGGCGCTGATGCGGGCGCATGAGCGCACCCGCGCCAACATCATCCTGGAAACCGGCTCGGCACGGGACCCGCACCAGTTCGCCGTATTGCTGGGCCTGGGTGTGACGGCGATCTACCCCTACCTGGCATTCCAGAGCATCAACCAGCAGATCGAGGCCGGCGCGCTGGAAGGCGACCCGATCGACCTGCGCAAGAATTACCGCCGCGGCATCCGCAAGGGCCTGCTGAAGATCCTGTCCAAGATGGGCATCTGCACCATGGCGAGTTACCGCGGCTCACAGTTGTTTGAAGCCGTCGGGCTGAGTAGCGAAGTGATCGAGCTTTGCTGTCCCAAGGTGCGGTCCAAGATCGCCGGCGCCGGTTTTGCCGAGCTCGAGGCGGACATCCGCCGGGTGCATGAACTGGCCTGGAGCGAGCAGTCCAGACCGGTGCGTGACGGCATCTACCGCTATGTCAATGGCGGCGAGCAGCACGGCTACAACCCGGGCGTGGTGATGCAGTTGCAGAAAGCCGTGGCCAGCGGCAGCTGGCTGGATTACCGGGTTTACGCCGACATGATCAACCACCGCAAGGTGTTGACCCTGCGCGATCTGCTGGCGCTGAAGCCAAGCCAGCAATCCATCCCCATCGACCAGGTTGAACCCGAGGAAAAGCTGTTCCCGCGTTTTGATTCCGCCGGAATGTCCATCGGCGCATTGTCGCCGGAAGCGCATGAAGCCCTGGCGATAGCCATGAACCGCCTGGGCGGGCGCTCCAACTCCGGTGAAGGCGGCGAGGATCCGCGGCGTTTCAACTCCGAGCGCAACTCGCGCATCAAGCAGGTGGCTTCGGGCCGCTTCGGCGTGAACGCGCATTACCTGGTGAATGCCGATGTACTGCAGATCAAGATCGCCCAGGGCGCCAAGCCGGGCGAGGGCGGGCAATTGCCGGGTGACAAGGTCACCACCGAAATCGCCGCGCTGCGCTGCTCAACACCGGGCGTGACGCTGATCTCACCGCCGCCGCATCACGATATTTACTCCATCGAGGACCTGTCGCAGCTGATTTTCGACCTGAAGATGGTCAACCCCAGGGCCCTGGTCTCGGTAAAACTCGTGGCCGGCACCGGCGTCGGCACCATCGCAGTGGGCGTGGCCAAGGCGTATGCCGACCTGATCACCATCGCCGGTTACGACGGCGGCACCGGAGCCAGCCCGCTGAGCTCGGTGAAGTACGCCGGCATTCCCTGGGAGCTCGGGCTTACCGAAACCCACCAGGCGCTGGTGGAGAATGGCCTGCGACACAAGATCCGCCTGCAGGTGGATGGCGGCCTGAAAACCGGCCTGGACGTGATCAAGGCGGGCATCCTCGGCGCCGAAAGTTTTGGCTTTGGCACCGGGCCGATGGTCGCTTTGGGATGCAAATACCTGCGCATCTGCCACCTGAACAACTGCGCCACCGGCGTAGCCACCCAGGATAAACGATTGCGCGACGCCCACTTCCACGGCTTGCCGGAGCGGGTTGAAGCCTATTTCCGTTTCATCGCACGTGATGTCCGCGAGCTGCTGGCCGAACTCGGCTTCGAGCAATTTACCGACATCATTGGCCGCAGCGACCTGTTGGAACAGATTCCGGGGATAACCGCCAAGCAGCAGGCACTTGATCTCAGTCGCATTCTGCGTTCGGCATCAGCCCGGGGCGATGAGCCGGTGTTCTGTACGGAAGCGCGCAATCCGCCGTTTGACCCGGGTTTGAAGAACCGGGAAATCCTGCAGGCGGCCCAGCCGGCGCTGGATGCGGGAACACCCTGGAGCGGCGATTTCCAGACCATGAATTTTGACCGCTCGATTGGCGCAACGCTGTCGGGGGCGATTGCACTGAAGTATGGCCGCGAAGGCCTGCCACCGGACAGCCTGCAGATCCACCTGACCGGTACGGCCGGCCAGAGCCTGGGAGCCTGGAACGCACCGGGCGTCAGCCTGCACCTGACCGGTGACGCCAATGATTATGTGGGCAAGGGCATGTCCGGTGGGCGTATCGTGGTCACCACCGCGGATACGGACCGGCAACGGGCGCATCGCAACGTGATCCTCGGCAACGCCTGTCTTTATGGCGCCACTGGCGGAGAACTGTACGCCCATGGCCAGGTCGGTGAGCGCTTCGCGGTACGCAATTCCGGCGCCAATGCCGTGATTGAAGGTGCCGGTCACCACGCCTGCGAGTACATGACCGGCGGCATCGTGGCGATACTGGGCCCGGTCGGCCCCAACCTGGCGGCGGGCATGACCGGCGGCGAGCTGTTTGTGCTGGACCCCAACCAGCTGGTGGCACGCTACCTCAACCCCGAATTCGTGGAGGCCACGCCGCTGGAAGAGCAGCGCTTCGATGCGCCCAGAAGGCGACTGCTGGCGCTGATTACCGCGCACGTCAACCATACCGGCAGCGTATGGGGCCGCAAGGTGCTGGACGAATTCGACCTGATGCTGCCGCACTGGGTGTATGTGTTGCCCAAGAACCTGCAGGCCAGCCAGGCGATATCGCAGCAGGACGTACCCCTGCGGCTGGTGAAAGCGTGAAGCGGGAATGAGGTGCGCATGAGTCCGAAACACGATCATTTCGCTTTTCTGCAGCGGCAGCGCCACGACCCGGATGTGTTTTCACTGGAAGTGCGGCGCAGTGAATTCCGCGAAATCTACAAGCCATATGAGCAGAAAGACGCGGCCGAGCAGAGCGAACGATGCCTGGATTGCGGCAATCCCTACTGCGAGTGGAAATGTCCGGTTCACAACTACATTCCCAACTGGCTGAAACTGGCGCGTGACGGGCGCATCCTCGAAGCGGCCGACCTCTGCCATGAAACCAACAGCCTGCCGGAAGTGTGTGGGCGTATCTGCCCGCAGGACCGCCTGTGTGAGCAGGCCTGCACCCTCCAAACCGGGTTTGGGGCTGTCACCATCGGCGCCATCGAGCGCTATATCGTGGATGAGGCGTTCAAGCAGGGTTGGCGGCCGAACCTGTCGCATGTGCAACCCAAGCCCTGGAGCGTGGGCATCGTGGGCGCCGGGCCTGCCGGGCTGGCCTGCGCGGATGTACTCAGCCGCAATGGCGTCAGCGTCACTGTCTATGACCGGCATCCCGAAATCGGCGGCCTGCTGAGTTTTGGCATTCCGGATTTCAAGCTGGAACTGAAAGTCATGCGCCTGCGGCGCCAGGTGTTTGAGGAAATGGGCATCCAGTTCCGCATGAACTGCGAAATCGGCCGTGATATCCAGGCGGACGAACTGCTGGGGATGCACGATGCGCTGTTTTTCGGCACTGGAACCTATACGCCGGTTGAAGCGGAATT
>CBFGWJ010000099.1:0-7020 GCA_965652335.1 uncultured Gammaproteobacteria bacterium
GGCCTGTTCATGCACGGCCTGTTCATGCAATTGCGCTTCGGCAACGGCAAGGGCTGTCATGTTAACCACCCGCCGCGGTGATGCTGAGGGCGTCAGGACGTGGGCTGGCTTGCCTGCGCCCAGCAGGATGGGCCCTACACTCACACCGTTGCTGATCACGCGAGCCATGTTGAAAGCGATATGGGCCGCATCCAGGCTGGGCATGATCAGCAGGTTGGCCGGGCCCCGCAGGCGGCTGTCCGGGAAAATATGCCGCCTGAAGGATTCGTCGAGCGCCATATCCGCCGTCATTTCGCCTTCCACTTCAAGATCTGGGTCAGTCTGTCGAAGTATCTGCAGGGCTGCCTTCATCTTGGTGGCACTGCTGTCCTTGTGGCTGCCAAAAGCCGAATGGGACAGCAGGGCAACCCGCGGCCGGATGTTGAACAGGCGCAACTTTTCCGCGGCCATGCGGGTGATCTCAGCGATCTGCTCCGCACTTGGATCTTCATTCACATGCGTGTCCGCCACGAAATACGCGCCGTCCTCGGTATTGAGCACCGCAAGGGAAGCAGCGATGCAAGCACCCGGCTTCAGGCCGATCACATCCAGTACATTTTCCAGGTTTACCCGGTAACGCCCTACCACGCCGGTGATCAGCGCATCAGCCTCGCCACGGTAAACCATCAGGGCCCCGATTACACTATTCCTGGTTCGAACGATGGTCTTGGCGGTGTCAGGGGACACACCATTGCGGCCCATGATGGAGTGGTAGGTGGTCCAATAGTCGCGGAAACGTGGATCGGATTGCGGATTCACCAGCTCGAAGTCGACGCCCGGGCGCAATCTCAAGCCGAGTTTCTGCAGTCGGGCATCTACCACTTCCGGGCGCCCGATCAGGATTGGCTCGGCCATGCCATTGTCGACCACCGTCTGCACGGCGCGCAGGATCACGGGTTCCTCGCCATCCGCGTACACCACCCGTTTCGGCTGGTTGCGCGCCGCATCAAATACGGGCTTCATCAACAGGCCGGTGCGGTAGACGAACTGCTCCAGTTTTTCGCGATAGGCCGGCATGTCGGCGATGGGGCGGCGGGCCACCCCGCTGTCCATGGCCGCCTGTGCCACCGCGGGCGCCAGTTGCACCAGCAGCCGCGGGTCGAACGGCCGGGGAATGATGTAATCCGGCCCGAATTGCTGCGCCTCGCCGGAATACTTGCCCGCCCCCGCCTGCTGGAATTCCATGTGCGCCAGTTCCGCTATCGCGTGCACGCAGGCCATCTTCATTTCATCATTGATGATGCTGGCGCCAACATCCAGCGCGCCGCGGAAAATGTAGGGGAAACACAGGACATTGTTGACCTGGTTGGGGTAGTCCGAACGGCCGGTGGCGATGATGGCATCGGGCCGTGCCGCCAGCGCATCCTCCGGAAGGATTTCCGGGTTGGGGTTTGCCAGGGCCAGGATAATGGGGCGTTCCGCCATGCTGGCGACCATGTCCTTGCTGAGCACGCCACCCGCCGAAACCCCCAGAAAAATATCCGCTCCGGCAATGACTTCGCCCAGGGTGCGCATTTCCGTTTCCACCGCATAACCCTGTTTGCGATCGTCCATGTCATCGACCCGGCCCTGGAAAATCACGCCTGCACGGTCGACCACCGTGATGCGATCCTTCGGCAAGCCCAGGTTGATCAGCAAGTCCAGGCAGGCCATGCCGGCTGCACCTGCACCCGACGCCACCAGCCGCACCGACGCAATATCCTTGCCGACAATCTGCAGGGCGTTAAGGACAGCCGCCGCGGTAATGATCGCGGTACCGTGCTGGTCATCATGAAACACCGGGATGGACATGCGCTCGCGCAGCGCAGCTTCAACCAGGAAGCATTCCGGGGCTTTTATGTCCTCGAGGTTGATGCCGCCAAAAGTCGGTTCCAGCGCGGCAATGATATCGACCAGTTTGTCCGGGTCTTTTTCGGCAATCTCGATATCGAACACATCGATATCGGCGAATTTCTTGAACAATACCGCCTTGCCTTCCATCACCGGCTTGGCCGCCAGCGGCCCGATGTCTCCCAGGCCCAACACGGCGGTACCGTTGCTGATGACGGCCACCAGGTTGCCGCGGGCCGTAACCTCGGCCACTGCATCGGGGTTTTCAACAATGAGCTCACTGGCGGCGGCCACGCCCGGCGAGTACGCCAGGGCGAGGTCCTGCTGGGTGGTTACCGCCTTGGTGGGGGTAATCTTGATTTTTCCCGGCGTGGGATGCCGGTGATAGCTCAGCGCGTTTTCTTTCAGATTGGACGTCATCAATGCAACCTGGACGGCCTGTTACCGGGCCGTTGAGAATGTGTGGATGGAACAGGCTGCCGGGCCGGGCAGCCCTCGGCTCCATGACTCAGTACATCGCGCCCAGTATAAGGCTGGCCATATGCCGATATCAGGCGGCTTCCATGCCAGCATCATACTCGCCCATCGCCGCCAGGCCGTTCATGCGTGCCCGGTGCGCCAGGCGCTTCTGCGCCACGGCCGCGTTGGCGGAGATATTTTCACCCCAAACGCTGAGCGCGGCGGCCTGCAGGGCGCGTCCGTAGGAAAAACTGAGCGGCCAGGGGAAGCTGCCCAGCTTGTTCATGGCATCCAGGTGCGCAGTGGCTTCTTCATCGCTTTGACCGCCGGACAGGAATACCACGCCGGAAACCGCTGCCGGAACCGCGTTCAACAGGCATTGCACGGTGGCTTCCGCCACTTCCTGCACGCCGGCGCGATTGCCGGCCTCGGAGCCGGAAATCACCATGCTGGCCTTCAGGATAGTGCCTTCCAGCAGCACATTCTGCTCGTACAACTGGTGGAACAATGAACGCAAGGTGGCCTCGGTGACTTCAAAGGATTCATCCAGGCTGTGGGCTCCGTCCATCAGAACTTCCGGCTCCACCATGGGCACGATGCCGGCTTCCTGGCACAGCGCCGCGTAACGGGCCAGCGCATGCGCGTTGGCATCGACGCAGGATGAGGTCGGAATGGTTTCGCCGATGGTGATCACGGCACGCCACTTGGCGAATCGGGCACCCAATGAACGGTACTCCTCCAACCGGGCGCGAAGCCCATCCAGGCCCTCGGTGATTTTCTCGCCGGGGTGGCCGGCCATCGGGTGTGCGCCGGTATCCACCTTGATGCCCGGCAGGATTCCGGCTTCTTCCATGACGCTGACAAAGGTGCGGCCATCCTGGGTCGACTGGCGAATGGTTTCGTCATAGAGGATGGCGCCACTGATGTGCTGGCCCAGCTTGGGAGTGGTCAACAGCATCTCGCGATACGCACGGCGGTTTTCTTCCGTGTTCTCGACGTTGATGGACTTGAAGCGCTTGGCAATGGTGCCCGTGCTCTCGTCGATGGCAAGTATGCCCTTGCCTTCCGCAACCATGGCCTGTGCGACCGATACCAGATCCGAACTGCTCATTGAAAACTCCCCGCGAAATAGAGACTACGAAATGGAGATTACTGCCGCCCGACGCGAGTCGGGCCGCCGTCATGAAAATGGCTGAATCAACCGGCGGCCACGCGGTGACCATCCGGATTCCATGAAGCAATCTGCTTCAATGTCCAAACCAGTGACAAAAACACAACCGTTATTCTACTTGCTGAATCGGAGCATGGCCATTGCCCGCATTGCCCGGATCAGGGGCACAAGCACCAGAACCGGATCAGTTGCCGGACAAATCGAGCTCGGCCTGGTTTTCCAGGAAACCCTGCGAGCCCACCTGGATCAGCCGTAGCGTGTTGGTGCCACCCTGGTTGCCCAGCTTTTCACCCATCGTGACAATCAACCGGTCACCGGCTTTGACATGGCCCTTTTTCCACAGGATCTGCAGCACTTCGTGAATGGCCTGCTCGATATCGCCGTGGTGCGGTTCATGCGCCACCGGGTACACATCACGGAACAGCGCCATGCGACGGCGACTGGCCACGCTGGGCGACAGGGCGAATATCGGCACCGACGACTGCACCCGCGAAAGCCATTGCGCGGTGGAGCCCGATTCGGTCAGCGCCACGATGGCCTGCACTGAAATATTCCTGGCCATGTACATCGCAGCCATCGCTATGGCCTGGTCGATACGCTCAAAACGCACATTGCTCTGGGCGTTGAAACCCGAGCGGGCAAAATGCCGTTCCGCGCCGAGGCAGATGCGATGCATGGTCTGCACCACTTTGACCGGATGCCGGCCAACAGCAGTTTCAGCTGAAAGCATGACCGCATCGGAGCCATCCAGCACGGCGTTGGCCACATCCAGCACCTCGGCACGGGTGGGGATCGGGTTCTCCACCATGGACTGCATCATTTGCGTGGCGGTGGCGACGATACGGTTGTGTTGCAGCGCGGTGGTAATGATGCGCTTTTGCAGGCCCGGCAGTTCGGCAAAACCGATTTCCACGCCGAGGTCGCCGCGCGCCACCAGGATGGCATCCGATGCGTCGCAGATTTCTTCCAGGTTGTCGATGGCTTCAATGCGTTCGATCTTGGCCATCAGGGAGGCTGAACTGCCGGACTGGCGCAGCAATTCTCGGGCGCGGTTCATGTCGTCAGCATTGCGGGCGAATGACACCGCCACATAATCCGCGTCCAACCGCGCCGCCAGCTTGATGTGGGCCAGGTCGTGTTCGGCGATGCCGGCGATGGACAATCCACCGCCCTGCAGGTTGATGCCTTTGCGGTTGCCCAGGATGCCACCGTTCTCAACCTCGCAACGGATCACGCGACCGGCAATGGAGAGGACACGCATCGACAACAAGCCATCGTCCAGCAACAACACATCACCAGGTTTGACGTCATCGGCCAGGCGCGCATAGCTCACACCCACACCGCTCCTGTCGCCCAAACGTGCGGGGTTGCCCGCATCCAGCTCAAACGGATCGCCGGATTCCAGCAAGACACTGCCTTCCGAAAAAGTTTCAATGCGGATTTTCGGCCCTTGCAGGTCAAACAGGATGGCCACTTCGCGGCCGGTTTCCGCCGCGACATCACGCGCCATGCGCATGCGCTGCTCGTGGGTTTCGATAGGCCCGTGCGACATGTTCAGGCGCAGCACGTCGGCGCCCGCCTGGATCAGTGCGTGCAGGGTTTCGCGTTTGTCGGTAGCGGGGCCAAGGGTGGCGATGATCTTGGTGCGGCGGATTTCGGTTGTACCGTTGTTGTCATCCATTTTCATGCGGTGGATTATAGCCGTCGCCAGTGAAATGCACATAAGCCTTTGATGGCCGATGCGCGCAGGAATCCGGGCGGGCCCTGCACGGCTTGCGCCTTTCCAAACGACCCGAATCGAGTAAGCTGGGCGCATGAAACCGGATTCATTCCAGACGACAAGATGGTGACCGGGCCGGACTGGCGGCAATTACTGCAGCAGGGAATTGATGAGGTGCGGGCGCAGCGGGGCGCTGCAGCCCTGCATTCCCTGCAGCAGGCGCTGAGGCTGCAACCGGGCTCGCGGGATTGCCGGCACTGGCTCGGCCAGGCACTGCGGCTTTGCGGGCGCCATGAACAGGCGGAATCCACATTCCGCAACCTGCTGGCAGAGCACCCTTCGGACGCCGAAACCGCCATCGCGCTGGCGTTCCTGCTGCGCGAACAGGGCCGCAACCGGGAGCTGGGTGCGGTATTGACCGGATTTGCGTCACTGCCGGAAGCAGGAACCGCAGACCTGCTGAAAATTGCCGGCCTGTTGCGCGACAGCAACCGCTTTCACGATGCCATCTCAGTGATGCAGTCCGTGATCCGGCGGGATGGCGGTCAGGCCGTGGATTACTTCCGGCTGGCCCGCCTGTTGCAGGGCACCGGGCAACTTGAAGGGGCGCTACAGGCTTACCGCGATGCCCTGGAGCGTGATCCTGGCCTGGGCGGCGCCTGGCTGGGCCTGGCCACGTTGCAGCGATTCACCAGCGAGGACCAGGCGGACTGGCAACTGCTGGCCAACGCGCCCGCCGCGGCCGATGCCGAATCGGCGATGTGCCTGGCCTTTGCCCGCGCCAAGGGATTTGATGACCTTCAGCATTATTCCCAGGCCTGGAACCAGTACCAGGAGGGCAATCGCCTGCGCCGGGTGAGCCAGCCGTGGGACCACGCCGCATGGCGAGCATTCTGCGACCGGGTGCTGGCGATGGATATTCCGCAACAAAACGGAATTCCGCGACAAAGGCGTCCGGTGTTCATCGTTGGCATGCTGCGTTCCGGCACCACCCTGCTGGAACAACTGCTGGACCGGCACCCGCTGGTCTGCGCCCGCGGCGAACTCAATTTCCTGGCCCATGCCTGGAAACTCTGGCAGCACAACCCCGCCAGCCCGGCGCTCGCACAGGAACTGGCGGAGCAATTGTGGAAGCACCTGCGCCAGGATGGGCCGGAAGACCTTTGCTACATCGACAAGAATCCGCTGAATTTCCGCTTCCTGCCACTACTGGCGGCTTTGCTACCCGAAGCGCGGATACTGCACCTGAGGCGCGATGGCCGCGACTCCTGCCTGTCCTGCTACATGCAGCTGTTCCAGCATCCGGACAGCGCCTTCAGCAACGACCTGGATGACCTGGGGCGGTATTACAGTGATTACCAGCGATTGATGCAACGGTTCGACCGGCAGGCGCGCGGGCAAGTGCTGACGGTATCCTATGAGGAACTGGTAAACGACAGCGAGGGTGTGCTGGGCCGGATCTTACAATTCCTCGGCTTACCTGAACCGGGCCATGGATCCGGTCATCCCGACCAGCCGGAGAAGGAACAACGGCCGATCCGGACGGCCAGCGGCTGGCAGGCCAGGCAGGACATTCATCGCCGCTCACTGGGCCGCTGGAGGAACTACTATCCCTTTGCCCCGGAATTCTTTGACCGGATCGCCGCGCTGGACCAGGCGTTCTGACACTCAGTGACCTGTTCCGGCTGAATAGGTGTACTGTGCAAAAATGCTGCTGACGGTATCGTCGATGGTTTGTTGCAGTTCCTGGGCCTGCTTGTCGTTGCCGTCAAACATGGCCACTCCCTGCCAGGCCATGCGC
>CBFGWJ010000100.1:0-6968 GCA_965652335.1 uncultured Gammaproteobacteria bacterium
CACCTGTTCGATGAGCGCAATGACGCGGTGAAGGCGCTGCTGTCCATGGCCATCCAGGCCTGCCGCAAGCGCGGCAAATACGTGGGCATCTGCGGTCAGGGACCATCCGATCATCCGGACCTGGCCGAGTGGTTACTCGACCAGGGGATTGAAAGCATATCGCTGAACCCGGATACGGTGGTGGATACCTGGGTACGCCTGGCGGCGCACAAAGCGTAGGAGGGACTTCAGTCCCGACGCCTTACCTCCAGGCTGGGCCTCAGGTCGGGGCTTAAGCCCCTCCTACATAGTCATATGGTCGGCCAATCGTAGGAGGGACTTCAGTCCCGACAGTCCACGACAAGTCGGGGCTTGCACCCCTCCTACATAGTCATATGGTCGGCAAATTGTAGGAGGGACTTCAGTCCCGTCAGTCCACGACAAGTCGGGGCTTGCGCCCCTCCTACAGCACCCCGCACTGATTCTTCAGGAACGACTCCATATAACCGAACATGGCCTGGTGGTGGCGGTAATACCACGGCAGGCTGTGCGGCATGTCGGGAATCAGTTCAAACTCGGCCGGCACCTTGTCCCTGACGGCCTTGTAGAAATTCTCCGCATGCCAGGAAGGCGTGCGCACATCGCGATCACCCACGAACAGCAGAACCGGAATATTGGCCTGGTCGACGTTTTTCATCGGGTCCATGCCGGTAACCGTAACGCCCTGCAGCAGGCGCTGCAGCCGGTTCTCACTCCAGCTGTTGCCGATCTTGGTGAGGTCGGCAACCGGTGCCCCGGCAATCGCGCACTGGTACGGGCTGTTGGGGCGTACCACGGCGGCAACCGAAGCAAACCCGCCATAGGAATATCCAAACATCACCAGTTTCTCCGGATCAGCGATACCCTGCTCCACCAGCCATTTGGCGCCATCGTCCTTGTCGTCCTGCATCTTCTGGCCCCATTCCCGGTCACCGGAGAGCCACAGTTTGCGGCCCAGGCCTTCACTGCCGCGGTACTGCGGCCGCAGTACAGCAAACCCACGGGAGGTCAGGAACGGCACGAAGCCCGAACCGTCATAGCCCATCCAGTCGCGTGACCAGGGACCGCCATGTGGATGGATGACAGTGGGCAAAGGCCCGTCTTCCTTTTTCCAGCCGGCCGGAAGGTCAAGAATGGCCGGAATTTCCAGGCCATCACGGGCCGTGTAGGTTACCCACTTCTGTTCACCCAGGTCGGCGCTGTTGATCCAGGGGCGCTGGCTGCCCAGGTTCATCACCGCCTTGCGGTCGGAGAGCAGGTGATAGGCCACCGGGTTCTGCGCATTCTGGGTGGTGAACAACACACGTGACAGGTCGTTGTTGTAATCCGTAATCGTTACCCGCTTGCCGGGATAAGCCTGTTTCAGGCCTTCATGAATGGAACGCATGTCGGAATCCACGTAAGTGGTTTCGGGTTCCGGCCCATTCACGGTGAAACCGATCAGCTGGTTGAAGTTGCTCGGCTGGTAGCCAAAAATGAGGTTGCCAATGGAAAACTTTTCGTGGGCAACCAGAGGCTCCGTATCAAATTTCCGGGTTTTCGGGTCATAAGCCCAGGCCTGCACCAGGTCGGAGAATTTGTCGGTCAGGATGTAATACTTCCCGCTTGCATCGTCGATGCCCGCGATAACCGCGGTATAGCGGTCTTCCAGCCTGGTGGTGAGCTCAGGATGAACTTCAAATTGTCCGGTCTGATCGTTGAGAATCAGTACACGCAGTTCATAACTGCTGCTGCCCACGGACTCCAGCTCGGTGCGAACCAGCAGCTTGCCGTCACGCGGGTGGAAAAAGGCCGGTTGGTCCTTGGTGCCGCCGCGGATGAGCAACGAGGCATCACCGGTTTCGAGGTTGTAAAGGAAAAAGTCCGCTTGAAGGTCCAGGCCATTCACTCTCTGGATGATGACATTGGCAGGGTCCAAAGGCAGGGTATTGACCAGTGCTGCGCTGCCGGCAATTTCCAGGCATTGTTCCATCTGCTCGCTGACGCCGAAACGGCGTGAGCTGCCCGTGGTGAATGCTTCCTTGAAATCCTTGTGTTTGCTGTCGGTGAGATAGACCTTGTTGATGAAGGTGGCCGTTGAACCGATGGTTTTGCCTTCACCGCAGCCGGCCAGCGAGCCGGTCCATTCCTGCCTGGCGGCAACCAGGATGCGGTCCGCTTTCAGGGCGTTGACGCCGATGAATTTCATGCGGTCGCCGCTGGGCGTGATTACCGGGCCTTTGTCCATATTGGCCAGGTCCCAGGTTGCGACAGCGGTGTCGCGATTTTCGCTGCCCGGCATAGCAATCAGGGCGGCCAGCTGCGTGCCGTCCGCGCTCATCGAAACCGAGCTTATATTGGGCAATCTGGACAAGGAATCGATTGGTATCGGGTTGGCCAAGCTGGCGTTCACGGCCAGCAACAGCGATAACGCCAGTAATCGGGTAACTGTTTTAAGGTGCATGGAAAGTGTCTCTTGATTCGTAATACAGCCGATTGGGCAATGATAACCTGAAAGAAGTTCGATGGTGGTTGCCTCAAAAAACAAGCGGCGCCGAAGCGCCGCTTGTAGTCACTCAATTGCTTGCTGACAGTATCAGAAGCGGAAGTTGACCCGGGCAAAGACGCGACGGCCCAGCAGGTCATACTGCGAAGCGGAAACCGGCACGTTGCCACGTGGCGTGCTGTAGAAGGATGATCCTGAAGAAATCAGATCAGGATCTTCGTCCAGCACGTTGTTTACACCCAGCAGGAAGTCCCACTTGTCCTGTTGATAGAACACTGACAGGTTGTGGTACAGCACGGAGTCCATGACCCAATCGTAGCGGGCGTTGGGATAGCGGAAGTAGGAGCCGACTTCGTCATCATAAGCAAATGAATCGGTCTCGGCCACATACTGCATGTACCAGGTTACCTGCCAGTCGTTCTTCTTCCAGAAGCTGCGGATGTTGGTGACATTCTGCGGGCTGCCGATGCTGCCGGCATAATCGGTCTCGTCAAAACCTTCGGTGGAACCGAGGTCAAACAGCTGCTGGGTGTTTTCGATGGTCCAGGTGCTGGTGGCTTCCACACCCAGGGTGCCAAAGTTGAAGTCATGGTTCCACACCACCGTCAGGTCCACACCACGCACGCGTTGCTTGTTGACGTTGACATAGCTGTCCAGCACTTCAAGGATGTTGTACGGCGCGGAAAGATCGTTGCCGGGGGCGCGGGTGAACAGGTCACAGAAACTGTTGGGGTAGTTTTCGGCTGAATAGCAGCCACCCACGATGTTGTTGGCACCCAACTGGGCGATCTGGTCACGAACCGTGAAGTCGAAATAGTCGGCCGAGATGCTGATATCTGCGAACTCGGGCGTCAGCACGAAACCAGCGGTAAATGCTTCCGAAGTTTCGGATTCAAGGTTTTCAACACCGCCACCGGAAATGATCAGGGCGGATGATCCGGGGAAGCCAGTGTAGTCTTCCGGAATGCCGTCAGCCGCACAGTTTTCGCGGACTCGCTGGTTGTTGCTTTCACCCCAGTCAATACAGGGGTCAACTGTCAGCTGGTCCAGGAAGCCCGTCTGGTTACCCAGGTACTGTTCAAACAGTGCGGGCGCCCGGAAGGAGGTGCCGGCGGTACCGCGCACGCGAACTACCGGGGTAATCTGCCAGTTCAGGCCCGCTTTCCATACGATGTCGCTGCCGCCTTTCTTGTAATCGAAACCACGGGCTGACAGGTTCAGGGTAATGTCCTCGGCGCCAGCGCGTCCGGACATCAGGGGAATGTCCGCTTCCACAAAGGCTTCAATCACATCATTGCTGCCTTTGGTGGTGATGGCTGATGACTGGCCCCACAGGTCGCCATTCTGCGATGCCGGCGGGGGCTGGTCGTCGATGCTGAAGTTGCGGTATTCCATACCGAAAGCGGTACCGACCGTGCCTGCCGGCAGGTCGAAGAGATCACCGGTGATGATACCCACCCACTGGAGCTGGTCATATACGGTGTTACCGGTTTCGTTGATACCCACGGCATCAACCAGGGCCTGCATGTTTTCGCCGCTCAGGATGGCCGGGTCGAAGTAATCTACCCGCGGTGGACTGTCATCAAAGCGGATGTCGCCGGAAGTTGAAGCGCGAATGCCGTTGCTGGTGTAGTCGCCATCTGAGTAGGAGTAGGATGCGTAGGTCTGCCAGCTCCAGTAGCGGCTGGTGGGCAATTCACCCTGCAGCCCCATGGTGAGGTAGTAAAAATCTACTTCCACATCCGTATTGCTGGGGTACGGCATTACCACCTGTGAAGCTGGGAAGCCGGGATTGTAATCCGGATCGTTCGGGTACGGAATATAGTCGGAACTGCTCACCAGGGGGAAGAACTGGCGCCAGCCACGGGCTTCGGTCTTGCGGTTGTTGTACAGGAAATCGGCATCGAAATTCACGCCGTTATCAAATGCATAATCAGCAGTGGCGTAAACGCTGGTCTTTTCCAGCCGGTTGATGGCGGATTCACTTTCCAAAAATTTGCCGTTCAACACGTCCTCGTAATAAGCCTGGCCGGTACCATCCGGATTGTATTGCGGATTTGCGCGAGGACGGTAACCCGGGATTGGGCCCGTGCTCACGCCGTCAGGCGAGGGTATGTAACGCTGGCCGGTGAAGGCGTTGATCACGGTGTTGTAGTACAAGTTATTACAGCCGCTCAGCGGGGTGCCCGCGGTAATTGATCGGTCCTCACGGTCGATGCGCTGTCCTTGTTCGTTCCAAACACGATCTTCCAGGCAGTTCAGAAAATCGCGGTCACCTACCTGCAATGGTTCACGCAAGTCCCACTGGGCGGAAACGGTAAAAGCACCCCGGTCGGTGTTGAAACCGGTGATGGCGCCGACACGATAGAGTTCACCACCGCCATCCAGCGGTACTTCGGCCAGGGCAGTCAGTTCGGTTTCATCCACCTGGCGGCGGGTGATGATGTTGGCCACACCGGAAACAGCGTCCGAGCCGTAAATGGAGGAACTGCCGTCCAGAACCAGTTCAAAACGGTTCACGGCGATTTCCGGAATGTTGCCCAGGTCCACCGAGTTGACTTCGCCACGGGTACCAGAACCACCCGGACGACGTCCGTTCAGCAGCACCAGCGAGCGTGCTGCGCCCAGGCCGCGCAGGTCCAGGGTCTGCACACCGGTACCGCCCTGCACCACAAACCCGTTGAACTGGTTGTTCAGCTGGGTGGTGCCTGCGGCCACGGTGCTGCTCTGCAACATGTCAGCAACGCTGACCTGGCCAGCCTGGAACTGTGTTTCGGCGTTGATGATCTGCATCGGCGACGTCGAGGTGAATTCCTCGCGCCGGATCAGTGAACCGGTAACTACCACGCGACCAAGGTCGGCGGCTTCATCTTCTTCTTCGCTGGCGTCCTCAGTCGCTTCCTGGTCATCGGCACCAGCATCGTCATCGGCCCAGGCAGCACTGTTGAACGCTAACAGCGCCAGTGCCAGAAGTAATATACGGGATAGAGCAAGGAAAGAGCCCCTGAACAACATGATTTTACCTCCACATCCTACGGATGTTTATGTTTTTTAATATAAATTTAACCTGAAACTCTTTGTTTTCAGGCCTGGAACCTTAATTATTATTTAACAAACAGGTGTTTTGTACCAATCTTTAGCTGGCAATGCAAACAATTTCTGGTTCTGTGCGTCCGTCCAAACGCCGGCTTTTCGCAGGGCTGCGTCAGGGTTGCCGCAGCCTTTCAGAGTGAGTCCCGGCCATGAACACATCCAGGTATTTCCGGTAGTGCGCGAGCTCGCTGATGGATTCGCGAATGTCCGACAATGCTTCGTGGCGGTTGTGCTTCTGGTGCGCCGCCAGGACTTCCGGCGCCCACCTGGCCGCCAGTTCCTTAAGGGTGCTGACATCGAGGTTGCGGTAGTGAAACCAGGCCTGCAATTCAGGCATCTGCCGGTAGAGAAACCGGCGGTCCTGGCAGATGCTGTTGCCGCACATGGGCGAACTGCCCTGGCTGCTCCACTGGCGCAGGAACTCCAGGGTCTTTGCTTCCGCAGTCTGGTGTGTCTCGGTGCTGGCCAGCACCCTGCTCCACAATCCGGACTCGGCATGGTGCTGGCGATTCCAGTCATCCATCGACTGCAACACGCCTTCATCATGATGAATGGCGAGTACCGGGCCGACGGCGAGTTCATTCAGTTCGCTGTCGGTTATAACCGTGGCAATTTCCAGGATTGAATTCCGGTCGGGGTCGAGACCGGTCATCTCCAGGTCTATCCAGATCAGGTTGTCCGGCATGCAAGCAACTCTCTTTCGAACCTCAGTGGCCAGCCATGGTAGCAGCCACCCGGATGGAGAGAACAGCGCGCAATCCCGAAAGATTGTCAGAAGCCATCTCAAAAACCCCGGTATGCCCCTATGCGCCGGCGGAATTCCGGTTTTCCGCGCCCAAGCACGGGTAAAATAGCTGCGCCTCTACTGCCACAGGTTTTGACGGAATGCGATGCAACCGGCTTTGATCATCAGTTCACACGGCAACCAGGGTCTGGCTGAACTGCCCGATGGTGGCCAGGTGTCCTGCGTCTACCGCAGGACCATCGGCCGCCCGGTGTGCGGGGACCGTGTCAATATTGATCTGAACCAGGGCGAACAATGCCCGGTGGAGGAAATCCTGCCGCGCCGCAATACCTTTGTTCGAGGCCTGCGCAACGGCGGAAAGCAGGTGATGGCAGCCAATCTCGACCAGGTGGTGATTGTCATCGCCCCCGAACCGGCGCCCAGCCGCGACCTGCTGGATCGTTACCTGGTGGCGGTGTTGAGCCTGGGCATTGCCCCGCTGGTGGTGGTCAACAAGGCGGAACTGCTGCCGGCAAGCGCGACGGACCGGCGCGAACCCTTCAATCGCCTGGATGAATACCGTGCTCTCGGGCATGACGTGATTGAAACTTCCTGCAAAGGCGCTCCCGGCGTAGCCGGCCTGCTGCA
>CBFGWJ010000101.1:0-6964 GCA_965652335.1 uncultured Gammaproteobacteria bacterium
GGCCGGATGAATCCAACCCCTGGCAGGTGCACATGGGTCAGGCGGTTGAAACCGTGATGCAGGCCATGGGCACGCGCATCTTCCATGCCGAGGAGGAGGCTGGAGTCGGCCCGGCCTTTGAGGAAGCGTTGCGCCATGCCTTTGATGAACGCCGCTCCGCCGCGGTACTGGTTTCGCAGCGGGTGATCGGCGCCAAGAAATTCGGGTAATTCGGGAAATTCAGCCAGGCGGCCGCGGAACAGCCGGTGGAACCAGCTGATTGAGCCCGGTAAACGGGCTTGCCATGATTGGAAACGGGAACGGACAGGACATGTTGCAAAGGCGAAAAGCGGTAGCGGAACTGATGGCGTACCGGGGCGATTCACTGGTGGTGAGCAGCCTCGGTAATCCCACCTATGACCTGGCTGCGGCCGGCGACACACCGGCCAATTTCTACCTGTGGGGCGCCATGGGCGGCGCGCCGGCGGTGGGGTTGGGGCTCGCGCTCGCGCAACCCGGTCGCCGGGTGGTGGTGCTGGCCGGCGATGGCGAAATGATGATGGCGCTCGGCAGTCTGGCCACCATCAGCGTGCAGCGGCCGGACAATCTTGCCCTGCTGGTGCTGGACAACCAGGCCTTCGCCGAAACCGGTTCTCAAACCGGGCTGACCGCGAGTGGCATCGACCTGGTGGCGATGGCCGCTGCGGCCGGTTTCAGGCACACCTTGGGCATTCGGGATGAATCCGGTATTCCGGCCATGGCGGAAATGCTGTTTCGCCAGCCCGGTCCGGTGTTCGGCAAGCTGGAAATCGCCATGAGCGACGATGCCAAGGTGTTTCCTGAATGGAAAGGTGACATCCTGGCGAAACGTACCCGCCGGTTTGCAAACGCCCGCGTGGGCGCCCAACCGGCGAAGCATAACGCCGACTTATAGGATTGATCAGAAATATTAGATACTTGCGCGGACCCCATCCGACTAGAATTGCCTTTTACCTGAAGGCAAGTGATCAGCATGGTTAATGAGGCAACGCCGAACAACACCAAAGAGAACTCCAGTGACGTGGAGAAATGGAAAGCCGGGACACTGGATGCCAGCCTGAAGCGGCTTCCCAGGCGGCAGGAAGAGTTCACCACACTGTCCGGCTTGCCGGTGGATGACATCTATACGGAGGCCAACCTTGCCGGAACTGACCCCGCCAGGGACATTGGCCTGCCGGGCGAGTACCCCTACACCCGCGGTGTTCATCCCACCATGTACCGGGCGCGGCCCTGGACAATCCGGCAGGTGGCCGGCTTTGGCACGGCGGAGGACACCAACAACCGTTACAAGTACCTGTTGGCGCATGGCGAAACCGGCCTGTCCACTGACTTTGACCTGCCCACCCTGCTGGGTTATGACTCCGACCATCCCATCGGCCTGCCGGAGATCGGCAAGATCGGCGTGGCGGTGGATACCATCAACGACATCCGCATGCTGATGGACGGCATTCCACTGGACGAAATCTCCACGTCCTACACCGTCAATGCCTCAGCCTTTGTGCTGATCGGCATGTATGAAGCGGTGGCCAGGGAGCAGGGCGTTGCCAAGGAGCTGATAACCGGTACCTGACAGAACGATATCCTGAAAGAGTACACCGCGCAGAATGAATACATCTACCCACCGGCAGAGTCCGTGCGCCTGGTGGTGGATACCATGGAGTATGCCGCCAAGACCATGCCGCGCTACAACGCTGTCAATGTCTGCGGCTATCACGTACGCGATGCGGGGGCCAATGCCATCCAGGAACTCGCGTTCACGCTGGCGGCTGCGCATTGTTACGTCACTGAAGCCGAGAAGCGTGGCTTGCCGGCCGACAGCGTGGCGCCGCGCATTTCCTTTTTCTGGAACATCCAGAATGATTTCTTTGAAGAGATCTGCAAGCTGCGGGCGGCGCGGCGGTTGTGGGCGCGCATGATGCGTGAATGGGTGGGCACCAGGGACCCGCGCTCCTGGCTGATGAGGGCGCATTGCCAGACTTCGGGCGTGAGCCTCACGGCCCAGCAGCCCGACAACAATATCGCCCGAACCGCCATCCAGGCCATGGCCGCTGTGCTTGGCGGCACCCAGTCGCTACATACCAACTCCAAGGATGAGGCGTTCCAGATTCCTTCTGAAGGCGCGATCAAGATCGCGGTGCGCACGCAGCAGATACTGCAACTGGAAAATCGCGTCATCGACGTGGTCGATCCGCTGGGCGGCTCTTATTATGTCGAAGACCTGACCAACCGCCTTGAAGCGGAAGCGGAAGACCTGATTCGCAAGGTGCTGGACCGCGGCGGTATCATCCAGTCCATCGAGGATGGCTTCATCCAGCAGCAGGTGGCGGATGCCGCCGCGGAGTTCCAGCGGCAACTGGAGCAGAAAGAGGCCTTCACCGTGGGCGTCAATATTCATGTGGATGAGGAAGACGACCTGCCGTTCGATCCATTTGTGCTGGACCCGGGGGTAAGCGAGCGCCAGCTCAAACGCCTCAAGGCCGTCAAACAGACGCGTGGCCAGGCTGAAGTAACCGCCTCGCTCAAGGAAGTGAGGCAGGCCGCGATCAACAAGGAAAACGTGATGCCTGCGGTGTCGCGCGCTGTGAAGGCGCAGGCCACCGTGGGCGAAATCTGCGATGTGCTGCGTGAGGTTTATGGCGGATACCGTCCGCCGATTGTGTACTGATACCGGCTGCCGGAAGTATCCGGCCCGAGGGAAGCCTGGATGAGTGAGAAATTTGAGAGCCTGATCCGTATCCGCATGTCATTCGCGGATGCCCACTACGCGGGCGGCCTGGTGGACGGCGCCCGCATCGTGGAATTGTTCGGTGACGCCATCACCGAAGTGCTGATCCGCCATGATGGCGACGAGGGTCTGTCACGCAAGATGACCTCCGAGTTCCTCGCGCCGGTGCGTGCCGGCGACTACCTGGAAATTCGCGCCACTCTGGTTGCCGTGGGCAAGACTTCGCGAACCGTTGAGTGCACCGCGCACCGGGTCATCGAGCTGCTCGACCCGGAAAAATCGGCGGCGGTGGTGCTGAAGGAACCCGTACTGGTCGCCCGCGCCACCGACATCGCCGTCGTACCTCCGCGCAAATAATCCTGATTGCCATCCTGGCAACCAGACAACTTTTCTCTCCTTACCGTTAAGAACTTCTAATACACCGCTTTAGATTAATTAGTTGGCGTGGCGAAATGCCCGCGGCTTAGGATTCAGCGGTGGGGCACCACTTTTAGCTGACAGGAGAGGATTGAATGACCACCCGGTTTACTTCCGCCATCGTTGGCGCCGCTTTTGCATCGCTGGCGCTGTTATCCAACATCGCGCTTGCGCAACAGTCTGCCGAAGAAGAAAAGACTGCTGACGAAGATGTTCTGGAAGAGGTGATCGTCACAGGTTCCAGACTTGCCCGCGTCGGCGCCGAAGCGCCGATTCCCATCACAGCCGTCGATGCCGGTGAAATCGATCGTTCCGGCGTTACGCTGATTTCGGATTATCTGCAGGAATTTCCCCAGTTCGGCCGCAACGATGGCCGCATGACGGAAGTGTCCGGACAGGCCACCAACGCGCCACTGGCATCCGCCGGTACCGAACGCCTGAACCTGCGTGACCTCGGTTCGCAGCGCACCCTGGTGCTGGTTGACGGCAAGCGGCATGTCGGCTCGGTGGCCGGGTCCACGGTGGTGGACGTGGGTTCGATACCGACAGCGCTGGTTGAGCGGGTCGAAATCAGTACCGGTGGCGCAACCGTGGCTTACGGTTCGGACGCCATTGCCGGCGTGGTCAACTTCATCATGAAGGAAGACTTTGAAGGCATCCAGTTCGATGGCCGCTATGGCGATTCGCAGCAGGGCGGAGGAGAGAACGCTTATGCTTCGATCACAGCCGGCGGGAACTTTGCGGATGACCGTGGCAATGCGGTCATGAACCTCACCTACAACGACCTGGGTGGCATCGAGGGATACCAGCGCGACTTCCTGCTGCGGCGCTGGGGCTTCATCGGCAATCCGGAAGATACCAGCGCCAATGATGGTATCCCGAGGCTCATCCTGGCGGATGACGTCAGGCTGACCAATATCATCGACGAGCGCGGTATCCTGTACGGCCTGGTCACAGGCGAAGCCCTGGTGTTTGACCAGCAGACCGGACTGCGGCCCATAGTTACAGGCTATGGTACGGACGCCAGTAGCCTGATTCAGGGCGGCGATGGTTTTGACCTGATCAAGAACATGATGGTTTCTACACCCATGGACCGCACCACCCTGACCGGCAGGGTGAACTACAACATCACCGACAAGATGGAGTTTTTCCTCGAGGGCAAATATTACGCCGTGGATGCTGAAGTCGTTTCGCCGCCGATGCTGGACGCCATCGTCTACACCGAAAACAGCGACCTGTTCCTGATCTACCCCGATAACCCTTTCCTGCCGCAGGGTAATGCGCTGCTCAATGACTTCTACGCCAGCAATTTCGGCCTGGTCGGCATGTCGCGGGTGTACTACGACGACTGGGGCCGGCGCGAGGCCCATATCAACCGCGATCTGTACCGCATTGTCAGCGGTATCAAGGGTGAGCTGGATATCAAGGACTGGGACTACGAACTGTACTTCCAGTATGGTGAAACCACCGAGCAGTACATCGAGAAGAACAACCGCGATCCACGCCGGTTCAGGCTGGCCACCGACGCGGTCACGGATGTGAATGGGGTAACCGGCGTGACTCCCGGCAGCCCGGCCTGCCGTTCAACCGTGCAGGCGGCGTTGTCCGGCGGAACCACGGATCCGGATATTCTGGCGTGCCGTCCGCTGAACCTGTTCGGCCTTGGCGTCGCTGACCCGGCGTCGCTGGATTATTTCCTGGTCGACCTGTTGACCAACCGCTCGATGGAGCAGTTCGTGGTTGGCGGTTCGGTTGCGGGAACCCTGCTGGAAATGCCGGCCGGCGGCCTGACCTATGCGGCCGGATTTGAGTATCGTGATGAGGAGAGTGAGACCATCCCCGACGAGCAGCAGCAATCCGGCGAAACCTTTGCCGGCAAGTTCCTGCCGGTCAAAGGTTCCTATGATGTGGCGGAAGCGTTCGTCGAAGCACGGTTGCCCATCCTGAGCGGGCAACCGTTCGCCGAAACCCTGGCTATCGAGGGTGGCTACCGCTACTCGGACTACAACGTCACCGGCAGCGCTTCTTCCTGGCGCTTTGGTGGCGAGTGGGCGCCGGTTGAACAACTGCGCTTCCGAACCATGTACGCCAACGCCGTGCGCGCACCCAGCATCGAGGAATTGTTTGCGCCACAGACTCCCTCGTTTGGCGGGTTCTATGACCCCTGCCTGCCGGCCAACGTCAACCTGGGGCCTGATCCGGCGCGCCGCCTGGCCAACTGCACCCAGGACCTGGCCCGCTTCGGCCTGGATCCATTGACCTGGGAGCCGAACCAGAACGTTCGTCCCAACTCGGCGGGCGTCGTCGGCGGTAACCCGGACCTGCAGGAGGAAACCGCCAAGTCATTTACGTTCGGGTTCGTGTGGATGCCGGAATTCTTTGATAACAGCATGTCGTTCACCGTGGATTACTACGACATCGAAATCGAGGACGTCATCGTTGCGCCACTGGATGCCCAGGTCACTGCCAACTGCTATGACCGTTTCGACACCCTGGATAACGAGTTCTGCGACCTGATCGAGCGATCCGATGGATCAAACCAGCCTCTGCTGCTTGGCCAGCTGGTCAAAGTCGTACTGACCCCGCAGAACCTCAATACGCTCAACACTTCCGGCGTGGACTTCGAGTTCAACTACAACTTCGACCTGGATCAGTGGGTGCCGGGCGCATTCAATTTCCGTTTCCTGGCGAACTATCTGAACAGCTATGAGATCCTTTCCTACGCTGCCGCGACGGCACCGGAAGAGTATGCCGGTTCAACCCGTCGTCCCGAATGGAAAGGCCAGATGGCGCTCAATTACATGCTGGACCGGCTCACATTGAGCTACAAGCTGCGTTTCATCAGCGAAGTGAGGATTGACGACATCAAGCCGCAGGATCCCATCGAAAACCGCTATCCGTACAACGTAGATGCGCAGACTGTGAGCGACCTGTTTGCCTCCTACGATTTCGGAGCACTGGGTGATAACGGCCGCTGGAACCTGGAAGTGTATGGCGGTATCGACAACCTGTTCGATCACTATCCGCCGGCTGCGATTCGCGCCAGTTCCCGCAATTCGACGACCAGCACCTACTACGATCCGATGGGCAGGTTCTACTATGCCGGCCTGAAGGTGTCATTCTGATGCGCCTCACACGCAGGCAGTTTGCGCAGGGCAGCGCGGCTGCGATCGCTTCCGCCACGAGTCTTTCATGGGCTACTGCAGTTCTGGGCAAGCCGAAGGACGCGGCTGCCATCATGAAAGATGCCGAGCAGCTGTACCCGGAGCTGACCGTGATCGACTTCGTCAGCTCCGTGCCTCCGGATGAATCCGGCATCCAGATCGTCAAGAACTGCGGCATCACCTGCTTCAGCCCTACCCTGGGCGTGCGGCGTCCGCCCGCTCCGGGCGAGGGCACCTATATGCTGCGGGCGTTTCCCCTGGAAGCTGCCGTCGAAGACTGCGTGGCCATGCGGAAATTCATCGAACAGTTCCCGGATGATCTGGTGCTGGCTTTGAGCAGCGCGGATATCACGCAGGCCAAGCGCGACGGCAAGGCAGCGATCCTGTTCAATTTCCAGAACGCGCCGATAGAGGACCGCCTGGACAACATCGACATGTTTTATGGCCTGGGGCTGCGCTCCATGCAGGTTACCTACAACGAGAGAAACCTGCTGGGCGACGGCTCCACCGAGCGCACCAATGCCGGCCTCAGTGACTTTGGCATTGCTGCCGTCAAGCGCATGAATGAGCTGGGCATACTGGTGGACAGCAGTCACTCGGGTTATCAAACCACGATGGATGCCATCCAGTTTTCCGAGCG
>CBFGWJ010000102.1:0-6948 GCA_965652335.1 uncultured Gammaproteobacteria bacterium
GGGGCGGCGGCGTGGCGCGCTGGGTCAGCAGCCTGATCGAGGCGGATTCCGCCGGTCTGCACTTCCAGCTGCGTTCCGAAAGCGCCGAATCGAACCGCGGCGCCGGGCAGAAGCTGGCGCTTTACGCGGGCAATGAAACCACAGTGCCACTGGCCAGCTGGTGGCTGCAACCGGCCATTCGCTCGACGGTAGACCAGCATCCCGATTACCCGCGAATCCTGCAGCACATCCGGCAGCGGTACGCGATCGGCCGTGTCATCGTTTCCTCGCTGGTGGGGCACAGCCTGGATGCGCTGCGTAGCGGATTGCCCTGCGTCCAGGTGCTGCACGATTACTATCCGCTGTGGCCGTTGCTGGGCGTGAATCCCTTGCCTTATCTAAAGACTGGGGCAAGTTCCGGCACCACACCGCTGGCCCGGGCCATGGGCGAGCACGCCCAGTTGGCGGATTTTGGCAACCGTGATGTCCATGGCTGGCACAGCCTGGCGCAAAGCTGGCTGCGAACCCTGCGCCAGGAGCAGGTGAAGCTGGCCGCGCCCAGCCAGTCGGTGCTGAACCTGTTGCAGCAACTTGATCCGGACTGGAAGTCGGTGCCGATCGCAGTGATTCCCCACGGCCTGCAGGCTTTTGCCGACACCGCTCCGGTGCTGCCCAGGCCCCGCGGCGACGGGCGTTTGCGGCTGGTCATTCCGGGCCGAATGCAGGCGCTGAAAGGCCAGTCGCTGCTGCTGCAGGCCCTGCCCGAATTGACCAGAATCGCGCAGGTGTACCTGCTGGGCACGGGCAAGGACGGTGAAGCCTTTTTTGGCCAGTCGGGCGTGAACGTGATCCTGCAGTATGAACGCGAAGAACTGCCGGCGATTTTGCGGGACATCGGCCCACACGTCGCCGCGCTGCTGTCGGTAGTGCCGGAAACGTTCAGCTATACGCTGTCGGAAATGCGCCTGCTGGGCACCCCGGTCATCGCCACGCGGGTCGGCAGCCTGGCGGAACGAATCACCGACGGGCAGGATGGCTGGCTGATCGACCCCGATGCCGCGGCCCTGGTCGAAAAGGTGCGGCAACTGGCGCATCAACCCGCCATGCTGGATGAAATGCGGCGCAGGCTGGTCCAGTTGCCGGGTTACACCACCGTGGACATGCTGCAGCGTTACCAGCAGCTCTGCCCACCAGCGAAGGTTGCAGGCGCAGGCCTGGCCGAAGCGCCGGCCATGGCGAATTGGGAACAGCGGCAACTGGGCGCCGCCGCGTTGCAGGCAGCCAACCTGGCCGGCAGGAACTCCGAACTGCAGCAGCAGGCGGACCAACTGCAGGCGGAAGTTGAAAAGCGGACTGAGTGGGCCCGCGAACGCGAGGCTGCGCTCCAGACGGAACAGCGCGCCCGGGACGCCTGGGTGAACAGCCTGAAACAGGAAATCGCCAGCCGGGATGATGCACTCGCCCATGAGCGGGCCAACCTGGCTCGCCTGGAAAGCACCCACGAAGCGCTGCAGTCACTGCACCAAACCGTGCTTGCCAGTTCATCCTGGCGGCTGACCCGGCCGTTGCGGGCCGGGCGCCGGGTGCTGGCCAACCTGGCCCGCGCGCGCGCCTGGGACCCACGGCGCTGGCCGCTGTTGCTGTCACAGGCGGTTCGCACCGTCAGCACTTCTGGCCTGCGCGGCGCACTGGTGCGCGCACAGCTGTCGCCGCAACAGCTCAGCGAACCTGAAGCCGGCGCCGGTTTCAGCCTCGAAGGCATCGGTGACCCCACGCCACCCGCCCGCCTGCCGTGCAGCGCGGAACCGCGTGTGTCCATCATTATTCCGGTGTTCAACAAGTGGGCCTGGACCGCCGCCTGCCTGCGCTCGCTGGCCGGCAGCAAGGGCCTGCCCAAGGTGGAAATCATCCTGGTGGACGATGGTTCAACCGATGAAACCGCTGCACGGGCAGGGGATGTGCAGGGCCTGAAGTACCTGCGCAACAGCCGGAACCTGGGTTTTGTCGGCAGCTGTAACCGCGGTCTGGAGCAGGCGGCCGGTGAGTTTACCGTGCTGCTGAACAACGACACCCAGGTGCTGGATGGCTGGCTGGATGCGCTGCTGGATACTTTTGAACGGTTTCCCGATACTGGCCTGGCCGGAGCGCAGTTGCTGTACCCGGATGGCAGCCTGCAGGAAGCCGGCGGCATCATATTCAAGGATGGTTCCGGCTGGAACTATGGCAAACACGACGATGCCGCCAGGCCGGAATACCAGTACGCGAGGGAAGTGGACTACTGTTCCGGCGCCTGCATCATGTTGCGCACGGAACTGTTCCGCAGGCTCGGCGGCTTTGATGCCCGCTATGCACCGGCCTATTACGAAGACACCGACCTGGCATTTCGCGTGCGGGAGGCCGGCTTCAAGGTTCGCTACCAGCCCGCGGCGCGCATCATCCACTTTGAGGGCATCACTTCCGGCACCGACCTGAACAGTGGCGCCAAGCGCTACCAGCAGGTGAATCGCGGCAAGTTCCTGCAACGCTGGCAGGAGGAACTGAAGGCCTACCCCGCACCCATCGTCAATCCGGACGACCGGCGCGAGATTCGCCGCGCCCGCGACCACCGGCTCAAAGGCCGGGTGCTGGTGATCGATGCCTACACGCCGGAGCCGGACCAGGATTCCGGCAGCCTGAGGCTCTGCCATGTGTTTGATTGCCTGCAGCAACTGGGCTACGGCGTGACGTTCTTTGCCGACAACCGCGGGTTTGCCGGCCGGTATTCCGAAGCACTGCAGGCTGCCGGCGTGGAAGTGCTGTACAACCCCTGGATTGCTTCGCTGCAGGACTTCTTCCGCGAGCGCGGGCCGGAATTCAGTCACGTGATGGTCAGCCGGCACTATGTTGCCGCGAACTATCTGGCGCTGGTGCGCAAATACTGCCCGCAGGCCAGGTTCATTTTCGACACGGTGGACCTGCACTACCTGCGCGAAGAACGCCTGGCGGAGCTGGAAAACAGCCTGCCGCTGCGCCGCGTAGCCGCGCAGACCAAGCGCTCGGAGCTTTCGGTGATCCGCCAGTCCGATATCACACTGGTGGTCTCACCCGTGGAGCAGGCCGTACTTCGCGGGGAAGTACCCGATGCCCGCATTGAAATCCTTTCCAATATTCACCGCGTGGCCGGCAGCCGGGCGGGGTTTGCCGATCGCAAGGACCTGTTTTTCGTCGGCGGATACCAGCACCCGCCCAACATCGATGCAGCGCTGTGGTTTGTGAACAGCATCTGGCCACTGGTACGGGAAGAACTGCCGGGCGTGGTGTTCCACCTGATCGGCAGCAAGGCACCCCAACGGATCAAAAGCCTGCACGGCGATGGCGTGGTGTTCCACGGCTTTGTCGAGGAACTGGATCCCTGGCTGGATGGCTGCCGCCTGGCGGTGGCGCCATTGCGTTATGGCGCCGGGGTCAAGGGCAAGGTGAACATGAGCATGAGCCGCGGCCAGCCTGTGGTGGCCACGCCGGCCGCGGTGGAAGGCCTGCACGCGGTTGATGGCGAGGATGTGCTGGTGGCCGAAAGCCCGGAGGATTTTGCCGCGGCGGTGGTTCGTTTGTACCAGGACCAGGCGCTGTGGGAAAAGTTGTCGGAGGGCGGGCTGCGAAACGTGCAACAGTATTTTTCGCTGGACGCCGCCAGGGCCCAGCTGGCCAGTTTGCTGGATTCCTTGTAGGAGGGGCTTCAGCCCCGACAGGAAGCTTGCCTGGCAAAATTCTTTCGTAGGAGGGGCTGTAGGAGGGGCTTTAGCCCCGACAGGTGCAGATTCGGCGCTAAAGCGCCTCCTACAGCCCCTCTTACGCCTCCGCCACACGCCGTGCTTCTATCACATTCGGCACACTGTTGATGCGCGTCAGCAGCTCGCTGAGCTGCTCGTAATCCCGCACCCTCAGGTTCAGCCGGATGGTGACTTCATCGGTGGCATCATCCAGCCGGCTGGATGAATCGGTTACCACCGCATCCGAGCCGGCAAACACATTGGACACATCGCGCAGCAGCTCGCGCCGGCTGTAAGCCCGTATCAGCACCTGCACCGGGTAGCGCGTTGCCGGTTTGCGGCCCCAGTTCACCTTCAACAAACGCGGGTTTTTTTCCTCGCTCCAGCGCAATGCCTGGCGGCAGTCCTCGCGGTGGATGGTGACGCCGCGGCCACGCGTGATGTAGCCCACCACGGGGTCGCCGGGCACCGGCTGGCAGCATTTGGCCATGGTCGTCACCAGGTTACCCACGCCCTCGATAGTGAGGTCATCCGGCGACCGCGGAGCGGGCGTGCGCTGGCGCGCCGGTGTGCGGGTCAGGGCATCCAGGCCGGTGGGAGCCTCCTGGTCGGCACGCAGGCGCTCCATGGCGCCCACCACCTGTCCCACCGTCAGGTCGCCGCTGCCCACCGCCACGTACAGGTCATCTACGATGTTGTGGCCGAAACGCTGCGCAACCGGCAACAGGTTGCGGCTGTCCAGCCCCAGCCGCCTGGCTTCGCTTTCAACCGATTCGCGGCCTGCGGCCAGGTTGTCATCACGGCTCTCTTTCTTGAACCATTGCCGCACCTTGCTGCGGGCCCGCGCACCACGGATATAGCCCAGCCGCGGGTTCAGCCAGTCGCGGCTGGGGCCGGGATTCTTGCCGGTCAGGATTTCGATGCGGTCGCCGGTACTCACCACGTGCGTCAGGTTGACGATGCGGCCATTGACCTTGGCGCCACGGCAGCGATGGCCCACTTCGGTGTGTACGTGGTAGGCAAAATCCAGCACGGTGGCACCGGCCACCAGGTCCACCACCTGGCCCTTGGGCGTGAGTACGTACACGCGCTCCTCGCTGGTGGCGGAATGGAAACTTTCCAGCAGGCTTTCATCATCCAGTTCGTCGCTGGACGCCTCCAGCAACTGCCGCATCACGGCGATTTTCTTTTCGAAACCCGGGTCGGCCGGCCCGCCTTCCTTGTAACGCCAGTGCGCCGCCACGCCCAACTCGGCATGTTCGTGCATGGCCTGGGTGCGGATCTGCACCTCCACCGCGCGGCCTTCCTCGTCGGACACCGCAGTGTGCAGGGACTGGTAATTGTTGCCCTTGGGGGTGGTGATGTAGTCGTCAAACTCGCCCGGTATCGGCTGCCACAGGGTGTGCACCAGCCCCAGCACGCTGTAGCAGGCCGGCACATCGTCCACCAGCACACGCACGGCGCGCACGTCGAACAGCTCGTGGAAATCCAGGCCCTTGCGCTGCATTTTCCGCCAGATGCTATAGATGTGCTTGGGCCGGCCCTTGACGCGCGCGCGAATGCCCGCTTCATCGAGGGCTTTCACCAGCCGGGCCATGAAACCATTGATGAACGCTTCGCGCTCCGTGCGCTGCTCAGCCACCAGGTTGGAAATCTTCTGGTACTGCTCCGGATGCTCGACGCGGAAAGCCAGGTCTTCCAGTTCCCATTTCAGCTGCCACACGCCCAGCCGGTTGGCCAGCGGCGCATGGATCAGCATGGTTTCCTGCGCCAGCGCCAGTGCGTTTTCCGGATTTTCACGGGCGCGCCTCAACAACACCAGTTGCCAGGCCAGGTCAACCAGCACCACGCGCACATCCTGCACCAGCGCCAGCAGCAAACGCCGCAAGCCTTCGGCATTCTTGTGGCTGACGCTGGTGTGTTCCGGCGATTCGTAGCGCTTGAGCTGGTCGAGATCCGCCAGTTGCCGCACCACGGATGGGGGCAGGCTGGCTGCCAGGGCGCTGCTGTCCAGCCCATGGCTGCGCGCCGCCAGGATCATGGCGCAACACACGGTAACAGGGTCGGGGGACAAAGCCTGCAGCACTTCCAGCAACTCCAGCATCAGGCCTTCATCCTGGCTTTGCTGCCAGCCGTTCGCGGGCAGGTTGGCGTACAGCTGCTGGCAGATTCCGGCAGCATCTCCCACCGAGGCCTGGTAACCATCCAGCCATTCAGCCACCGATGCCGCGCGCAGCCGTGGCAATCGCGCGGCCTTCGATGTTGCAGTGGAGGAGCTTGTCGTTTCGGGCAAATTCATTGGACGGGTAAACCATTCCCCAGGAAAGAACACCAGGAACCAGGCGTCATTATAGGAAAGCGGGGTGGAAATTGTTGTGACAGGGTTGAAGGAGATGATGCAGGAGGCGCTTTAGCGCCGAACCTTTTCCTGTCGGGGCTGAAGCCCCTCCTACACCACCTCCTGCCAGGCCTGTTGGAGGCGCTTGGCCGACACCTTGCCATCCGTGCCGAGGCGCTGCGCAAACACTGAAACCCGGAACTCCGCCAGCAGCCAGCGGAATTTGTCCAGCGCCTCGTCGTAATCCGCTCCCGATTGCAGCCGTTCGCGATACAGGCGCTGGAACGGCGCAACCTCGTTCAACCGCTGCAGTTCCCGTTGCGGGTTCAGGGCCGCCTGCTGCAAACGCTCCTCTATGGCCGCCACATAGCGCGGAAAATGTGGCAAATGCCCAGGCTCCAGTTCCGCCAGGAAGCCGGGGTAGACCATATCGGCCAGCTGTTCCTGCACATCCAGCAGGCTATCCCGCGGCAGTGTCACGCCCCCCTTTTTGAGGTCGCGCTGCAGTCTGGTGACGCGTGGAATGATGTCATTCAGGATATCCGCCTGTTGCCGGCTGATGCCGCCGATCCTGCTGCGCACCTGCGCGGCCAGCTGTTCAAAGGCCTGGGCATCGCGTATGGCCCAGGTATCACCCGCCGCCAGCCCCAGGCTGCTGTCCACCAGGTCCTGCACCAGCGATTCCACCTTGCCCAGCGCCGACCAGGCCAACTGGCATTCCCGGCTGAGCCCCGGGTGTTTGTGCAGCCAGGCAAGTTTGTCGCCGAGCTGGATACGCAACAGCCGCAACACGCCGGCCTGGTGCGACAGCCAGGCATCGCCAAAGGTATCGAACAGGCGCAAACCCACGGCATCCTGCTGGTCCACCAGCGCCGGCCAGGC
>CBFGWJ010000103.1:0-6928 GCA_965652335.1 uncultured Gammaproteobacteria bacterium
CCCGGGTCCAGTTCGATCGCTTTTTCAAACAGGCCGATCCGCCGGTCGTCGGCGGTAAAGCCGGCCAGGGCCGCACAGCCAAGGTTGTACCAGGCATTGGCATGGATTCGCTTCACTTCAGCCGGGGCTTCCGCGAGGTTGGTCTGTTCCTGCCATTGCACCAGGGCAACTTCGAGCAGCCGCAATTCTTCTGCTGCCGCAAACATTCCCTCTTCAGCCGTGTTCGACGACCCGGGGTAATTACCGGCAGCGGTTTCGCACAACTGGATCGAGGTGGCTACGCTCATGGCGGCTTCGTCCAGCGCATCCAGTTTTGCTTTGCTGCGTTGCCCTCTGATGGCAATGCCGTAATGCCGCCTGGCGGCATCGATGTCACCCTGCAATTGGGCCAGCACACCGCTGAAATACTCAAACTCAGGAGGCTGTTCCCGCGGGGCTTTCCAGGATTTCAGGCTTTTCAGGGCTTCTTCGAGCCGGCCCTGGTACAGGTGAATTTCCAGCTGTCGCTGCAGCACTTCGAAACTGCGCGGTTGCAATTTTTTCCAGCGGGCCAGGCAGTCCAGGGCCTGTTGCAGTTGTTCCGGTTTGCGGCCGGAAATCAGGCTGTGCACCTGCTGCCGGAGTCCGCTTATCGAATCTTTCGCCGGCCGGCCAGCCGGCCGGCTGGATTTGCCGGCTTCCAGGGACGGGGCGGTGTCCTCCTCCCGGGTGGCTGCCGAGCCATGACAATGTTTGAATTTCTTGCCGCTGCCGCAGGGGCAGGGGGCGTTGCGAGGGGTCATGGCTGTGGCCAAAGGACGATTCCGGGAATTCTCACGAGCGCAGGCGACGATGTCAAATGGACCGGCGATGGTGCTCGCGCTGTGGTGCGGATACCCAGTGATTTTCCGGGCTTGACTTGGGTTGTGGTCTTTTCCATACTCTGGCGTATGGAAACAATTTCCGGGTTTCCGGCAAACGGCGCAAACCAAATGGCGCTGGACGTTGTCGAAATTCCCGCAGGATAAATGGAGAACTGGCATGACCGGGTTGATGCTTCTGGCGCTTTTGGCAGTTTCACTGGTATGCGCTTTCTACGGCGTGAAACTGGTGGTCTGGACTGCGGCAATGGCCGCGACCTGGGTATTGTTCGCAGCCACGGCTTCGGTGTCCTGGCCGGTGTTGCTGTTGACCGCGTTGCTGCTGGCGGCAGTGCTGGTACCGCTGAACTACCGCCCGCTGCGCCAGCAGTTCATCAGTGTGCCGTTCCTGAAGCAGTACTTGCGCATGACGCCGGCGCTTTCCGAAACCGAGCAGGTGGCCCTGGAAGCCGGCACAGTAGGCTGGGAGGGTGAGCTCTTTGCCGGCAACCCGGACTGGAAAAAGCTGCAGGCCCGGCCCTTCCTGCAACTCACGCTGGAAGAACAGGCCTTCCTCGATGGCCCGGTGGAAGAACTCTGCGACATGCTGAACCAGTGGGAAATCACCCACCGCGACGCAGACCTCAACCCCGAGACCTGGGAATTCCTCAAGAAGAACCGCTTCTTCGGCATGATCATTCCGAAGAAATACGGCGGCCTCGGGTTTTCCGCTCTGGCACACCGCGCCGTGCTGCAGAAGGTGTCCTCGGTTTGCCCGGTGGCTGGCGCCCACATCGCGGTTCCGAACTCGCTGGGCCCGGCTGAACTCCTGCTGCATTACGGAACTGAAGAGCAAAGGTCACATTACCTGCCACGGTTGGCGCGCGGCGAGGAAATTCCCTGTTTTGCACTGACCGGCCCCAGTGCCGGCTCCGATGCCACTTCCATTCCGGATTTCGGCATCGTCTGCGAGCGCGAGATTGACGGCCAAAAGGTCAAAGGCATCAGCCTGACTTTCGACAAACGCTACATAACGCTCGCACCGGTGGCTACCCTGGTTGGGCTGGCATTCCGCCTGTATGACCCCGATGGCCTGCTCAGCAGTGAAAAGGACCGCGGTATCTCCATCGTATTATTGCCCCGCGACACCACGGGTCTGGAAATTGGTACCCGGCATTTTCCGCTGAATGTGCCGTTCCAGAACGGCCCGCTGCGCGGCAAGGATGTGTTCGTACCCCTGGATGCCCTGATCGGCGGCGAAGAGCGCATCGGCCAGGGTTGGCGCATGCTGGTGGAACAGCTGTCGGTGGGGCGCGCCATTTCCCTGCCATCTTCGCAAACCGGTGGCATGAAGGCCGGGGCGCTGGCAACCGGCGCCTATGCGCGTATCCGCAAGCAGTTCAATATGTCCATCGGGCGTTTTGAAGGCGTTGAAGCAGCGCTGGCCCGGATTGCCGGACGTACCTACGCTGGATCCGCGTTGTCACGAATGACCGCTTCGGCCGTCGACCAGGGCGAGCGCCCGGCAGTGCCTTCGGCGATTGCCAAATATCACGCCACCGAGTATGCCCGCGAGGTAGTGACGGATGCGATGGACGTCCACGGCGGCAAGGGCATCATCCTGGGTCCGCGCAACTACCTCGGCCGGGCCTGGCAGGGCATGCCCATCTGGATCACCGTCGAGGGCGCCAATATCCTCACCCGCAGCATGATGATCTTCGGCCAGGGTGCCATCCGTTGCCATCCTTTTGTGCTGAAGGAACTGGAAGCCGCCAACCTGCCGGACGAAGATGAACGCATCGACCGATTCGACAAGCTGTTGTTTGGCCACATTGGCTATTCGATCCGCAACGCCGTGCGCAGCCTGGTCCTGGGCCTGAGCTTTGGCCGGTTTGCTGCTGTCCCGCGCGACCGGCGGACAGCCAGGTATTACCAGAAGCTGTCGCGCTACTCGGCTTCACTGGCGTTCATTTCGGACATTGCCATGCTCACCTTCGGCGGCAAGCTGAAACAGAAAGAGCATATTTCAGCCCGGCTGGGAGATGTGCTCAGCCAGCTGTACATCTGCTCGGCCATGCTGCACCGCTATGAGGCGATTGACCGCCCGGCGGCGGACCAGCCCATCCTGGCCTGGGCCTTTCACGATGCCATTTACCAGATCCAGCGGGCACTGCGGCAGGTGGTGGATAACTTCCCCAATCCCTGGTTGAAGGCGTTGCTCAAGGTGACGATATTCCCGCTGGGCCTGCGTGAACGCGCTCCCGGGGACCGGCTGACCCACCGTGTTGCCCAGCTGTTGTTGGCACCGTCGGAAACCCGCAGCCGGCTGGCCAATGGAATCTACACCTCAGCGCGCGCCGGCAACCCGATCGGTATGATGGAACAGGCGCTGCCGCAGATCATCGCGGCGGAACCGCTGGAGCGCAAGATGCTCAAGGCCATCAAGGCCGGCCAGGCCAGCGGCTTTACCTGGGGCATCACCTGGGATGAACAATTGAAGCAGTTGGTCGCGCAGGGTGCCCTGACCACGGTTGAAGCGAACCTGTTGCAGGCCAGCCGCAAACTGGTTCAGGAAATCATAGCCGTCGACGAGTTCGACAGCGCCGATTTGCGCCTCGGCGTGCAGCAACCGGTAATCACCAGCAAGAAGCAACACGCTGCATAAGGCCTGCAGCCACGTACTTCCCGCCAGCGGCCTGGGCCTGGGCCAGCCGCTGGCCATTCAATGGCGTGTCCACGCCTTTCTCCCGAACAAATATTTGCTGTCATCACACCACACCCTATTAATATGGTGTGAATTCCGCTTTACTTGACGTCGCTGTTCGGGGCTTTCCAACACACGCCCGATTGCGGTTTAAACCCTGCAGCGGTTTTGACCATCCAAGCATGCATGGGAGGATCAGCAGCGGTCATGTCGTGGAACCAGACTGAACCAGTCCACGATGCAGATGAGGATTCGCCGCTGGTTGATTCAGCCAGGAACGGTGATGTGCTGGCTTTCGAGCAGCTTTACCAGCGCCACCGGGACCGGATTTATGGCCTGGTCTGGCGGTTGTGCGGTGGTGACAGCGCCCTGGCGGAAGATCTGTTGCAGGAGGCCTTTGTGAGAGCCTGGCAGAAACTGGATACATTCCGGGGCGACAGCCGCTTTTTCACCTGGCTGCACCGGCTGTCGGCCAATGTGGCCCTGAGTGACCGGCGCAACCGCCTTCGCCGGGGGCGCCACGAAAGCCCGATGGAAGAGCAGGACACGCGGACAGCCGTCGGCGCCCGGGATGTGAGTGCCGGCAAGCGCGCTGATCTGGAGCAGGCCATTGCCCGGTTGCCTGAACGGGCGCGAGCGGTTCTGGTCTTACATGATGTAGAAGGCTATGCGCATGCTGAAATCGCGCAAATGACGGGAATGGCGGTGGGTTCGTCCAAGGCGCAACTGCACCGCGCACGCAAACTGGTAAGGGAGATTCTGGATTCATGAGCGATAAAACCGGCTCATTCGGCGAATCCGCTGATGCTGCATCCGATGCCGCGTTGTTGCAGGATCTGGCAGCCCTGCCGCGAGCCGTGCGTCCGGTTAACGACCCCTGGCCACTGATCAGCCGGAGGATTTCGGCGACAAGGCCGGGTGAAGCTTCAAACAAAACGGCAGTCTTTCGCCGCCACAGCCCGGTGGGCTGGGCCCTGGCTGCCTCGGTGATGCTGGCCGCTTCTTCCGCTCTTTTCATCCTGCAGGGGCCGGATGCTCCAGCGCCCGCGCAGACCCCGGTGGCGACCACCGGTCATTCAGCCGGCAGCCCCGGAACTGAACCAGCCGAGTTCACCGCGCCCCTCCCGGATACATTCGCGGAAAGGGAATACCAGGCGGCGTTTCGCGAATTCGTCCGGCTTGATCTGTCGCGCTCAGTGGTTTCGCGGAATGCCCGAGATGCGATGCTGCAGGATTGGGCGCTGATGCGCCGGCTGGAAAAGGACTTGTTACTGGCCATGAAGCAGGAGCCGGGTAACGCTTTGTTGCAGGATCGCTGGGTACAATTGCGCGCCAGCCAGTTGCAACTTTTACATGTCATTGCCGAGGCCGGCCAGCTGCCGGGGAGAACCCTGATATGAAATCACTGCATAGCACATTCACTGTATTCAGTGCCGCCGTTCTGGCATGGAGCCTTGCCACGGCTGCCGCGGCAAACACCGATGTCAACGAAACCCGCCAGGTCAGCCCGGATGCGCGCATCCAGGTGGACAACATGGCTGGCACCATCAGGGTTACCGGATGGGACAAGCCCGAGGTGGAGATCACCGGCGAGCTGGGTGACCGGGTGGATGAACTGGAAATATCCGAAATTTCCGGTGGCCTGCGAATCCGCGTTCACAACCAGGACAACCTGCGCCGCATCGATGAGTCCCACCTGAGGCTGCAGGTACCGGCAGGCTCCAGCCTGGAACTGGAAAGCATCAGTGCCGATATACGGGTTGAAGGGCTGGACAACAGCAGCATCGTAGCCAGCTCCGTGAGCGGCGATATCGAGATTACCGCCAATACCGGCCACCTCGAAGCGGAGTCGGTCAGTGGTGATGTGATTTTCTCCGGCCGTACCCCGCGGGTCACGGTGGAAACGGTCAGCGGTGAAATTGACGTCAAAGGCGCCACCGGCGAGGTGCGGGTCACCACCGTGTCGGGCGACCTGGTGTTGCAGGGCGGGGAAATCTCGTCCGGCCGGTTTGAGACGGTGTCAGGCGACCTGGAAGCTGACCTCCAGGTTGCGGATGGCGGGCGGCTGAGCGCCGACAGCATGAGCGGTGATGTCACCATTCTCCTGCCGGCTTCACAACAGGCAGAGTTTTCGGCCCAGACCTATTCCGGCGATATCCGCAGTGATTTCGGCACCGTGTCGCGGCAACCGGGCGGGCCCGGCCGCAGCCTCGAGTTCACCGAAGGAAACAACGGTGCAGTGATCCGGATCGAGAGCTTTTCCGGTGATGCACGCCTTAGAAAGCGTTGATTCGTCGCAAACCGGATTTTCTGCCGAATGTTCGAGGCCGCCACCGGCCTCGAAATCCAACCTGCTGAATTCATTCACTAAAATCAATATTTCCAGCCCTGCGCGTTCGTTAACTCGTCGTTAATTGCAAGTTAACAAAGCCTTTCACATACACGAAGATTGGTGGTACCATCCTGTCGAGCTCGGATTTGGCCCATGCTTGGCCGGTATCTATTCAACCCGATCAAAGCCATTAGAACATCCGGGTAGACTTCGAAGATAAGCAACCGAACCAAATAAAATTTTGGAGAGTCCAGATGAAACATAGCCGTAATCCTCTGTACCAGGCCGTGCGTTACGCATTGGTCCCAGGTGCAATGGCAAGTATCGCACTCTCGTCTTCACCTGTTTTTGCACAGGACAGTGAAGATGAAGCTGCTGATCTTGACCGGGTTCAAGTAACCGGTTCACGTATCAGCCGCATCGACATCGAAGGTGCGAATCCCGTAACCGTATTGGATCGCGAGGACATCAAACGTACCGGTATCACCGACCTTGGCGAGTTGGTCCAGGACCTGCCGATGATGAGTGGTTCGCCGATATCCAGCCAGCGTAACAACGGCGGTAGTGGCCGTGTTGCCGTGGATATCCGTGGCATGGGCACGAACCGCACCCTGGTGCTGATCAATGGACGCCGTGCTCCGGCACTGTTCAATGACTTCTCCACCATTCCGGTCGCCATGGTAGAGCGCATCGAAATCCTGAAGGATGGTGCTTCGGCCATTTACGGCGCTGACGCCGTGGCCGGCGTGGTGAACGTCATCACCCGCAAAGACTTCGAAGGCGCTGAATATGAATTCAGCATCGGCGAAAGCTTTGACCAGGGTGGCCAGAACTGGCAGACCAGCTTCATTACCGGCGGCAACACGGATCGCGGCAATTTCGTGATCGGTATTGAATACACCCAGCAGGATGAAGTGTTCCTGGCGGCGTATGACGAAAAGTACCTGAAATCAGCCGCAGCCATTTATGACCCGGATGAATTCCACCAGTATGGCTTCTCCGGTGACCCTTGGGTTGACCAGGACGGTGATGGTTATCCCGGCTGGGTCTCGT
>CBFGWJ010000104.1:0-6901 GCA_965652335.1 uncultured Gammaproteobacteria bacterium
CCAGTTCGTTGGAACCCACGCAGTACACCGTCTGGCCGCGCACCTGGACCAGGAAATCCGCCCACAGTGGAATGATGTAGCCCTCTGACAGATAGGAAATCACCCCGGGACAGCGGCGAATGGTGGCGTTCATGTTGGAAAGTCGCAGCGCCCGGGACAAACCGAAAGGCAACTTGGTCTGGCCGGGGGGAATGTCCACCGATGGGGCCATCTGCCGGAACCAGTCGGGCAGGTTTTTGCGCGCGGGTACTGGCGGAAAATCCAGCAGGTTTTCGTTGTCCGTGAAAAATTCGATTTTGTGTTTGGCCATGGATGATTCCCGGGCTGCGCCTGAAGTTGCTGCTTCAGTCCGCCGCTCAATGTGCCGCTCAATGTGCCACGCAGTCTGCCGCTCAGCCCGTCACTCTGGGTGCTGCCTGGCGCAGTATCTTTAACTGGCGCCTGGCCTGGAATAACAGTCCCCGCACCACCAGGTAAGCAACCGCCGCCAACGCCATGGTGATGAATGGGCCAGCCGAGGTCGCCTGGGTATAACCCCCGGACTCCCACCAGTACCAGCCAAAGCCAGCCACGAACAGTGAAATCACCGCATAGCTCGCCATGTTGAGGTGATAGATCCGGTCACGGGCACGGCGCTGCTGGAAAATATTCATCTGTTCATCACTGACTTCACCGCGCTGGAAACCGCAGTGATTGCACAGGGTTGCCTTGTCAGAAATCTTTTTGCCGCAAGCCTGGCAGAAAACAATGGCCATGCAGGAAACTCTCCGTTTGAACCTGGCTGCCACGTTAACGGCGCAGCGGCCTTGTGGCAAGCCCTGGACCCGGCGGGAATCATCACCACCGGGGTGGCCCGGTCCCCATCGGCCGGCAGTTTCAATCCTGGTCGGGGTAGAACAACAATTCCGCACGCAATCCGCCGGTCGGGCGGTTTCTGAACTGGATGGACCACCCGTACAGCTCGCACAGACGCTTCACGATGGCCAAACCGAGCCCGGAGCCCTTGCCGCTGATGTTCTCCCCGCGGTAATGCCGTTCGAATACGCGGTCCAGGTCGGCTTCGGGAATGCCCGGTCCGGTATCCTCGATAACGGCCTTGCCATTGCCGATGGTGATAATCACCTGGCCGGAAGTGGTATAGCGCATGGCATTGCCGATCAGGTTGCCCACGGTCACCGCGATTACCGATTCGGGCGCGATGACGCTGACCTTGTCTTCTTCCCGTACATCCAGGCGCAGGTCCTTGTTGCCGATCAGCGGCTCATACAGGTGTACCAGTTCCCGCACCACCTGGCCCACATTCTGCGCCGACGATTGCTTGTCGATGCCCTGCTCGGCCCGCACCAGGTGCAGCAGCGCGGTGGTAATGTCGGCCGACTGGCGCGCGGCGCGCGCGATACGCAACAAGCGTGTTCGTATCTTCGGGTCGAGATCAGGCTGGGCCAGCAGCAGTTCCGTGGCGCCGGTGATCACCGTCAGCGGCGATCTCAGCTCATGGCTTACATCCGCATTGAATTCACGGTCGCGCTCCACCAGTTGATGCAGGCGTTCGGCGTAGCTGTCCAGCGCCATGGCCAACTGACCCACTTCATCATCCGCAAACTGCGAAGACAGTTTCACCGGTTGACCCTCGCCACCCAGCGTTTCAAGCTTGTCCGCCAGGTCAGTCACCGGTTTCATCACGCGGCGCGAGGACCAGGCGCCCAGGGTGAAGGACAGGAGCATGAATACCAGCACCACGCCTATCATGGCGACCAGCAACTGGCTTTTCAGCCTTTGGTTCTCGGTCAGGTCGTAGATCAGGAACGCCCACAGATCATCTTCCTTGCGCACGGCGGCCTTGAACACGGCGTTGCCGATGGCCACGTCGTGCACACCACTTTCAAGCTCACGGATATCCGCGTCCACCGTATGGTTGGGGTCGCCAGGGCGGGTGACATAGCCCTGGATGCGAGTGTAAAACGGTTCCACGACGGTGGGATCGAGACGCAACTGGTTGATGTAATCATCCAGTTCCTGCTCCAGCGTGGCGCCAATCAGTTCGTCTTCAAGGTAGTCCTGCAGGAACAGGGTGCTGAGCGCGAACAGCACGCTCAGCAGCGTGCCGAAAATAAGGAAGGAAAGAACAATGCGACTTCTAAGCCGGCGGCGATACTGCATCCGCTTCCACCAGCCTGTAGCCGATGCCGTGCCGGGTCTGGATCATGTTGCTGCCGAACGGTTTGTCGATGGCGCTGCGCAGCGAATGGATATGTACCCGCAGGCTGTCGCTGTCGGGTAATTCCTCGCCCCAAACCTCCATCTCCAGGTCGTTCCGCGATACCACGTTGGGCGAAGCCTGCATCAGGCGCTGCAGCAGTTTCAGGCCGATGGGATTGAGGTAGATTTCCTTGCCGGACCGGTGCACGCTGAGCGTGTCGAGATTGAATTCCAGGTCGCCGACTTTCAGTTCCCGCCGTACCCGGCGGCGGCCGCGGTGCGCCAGCACGTTCAGCCGCGCTTCCACTTCCTGCAATTCAAACGGTTTCACCAGGTAATCATCGGCACCGCTGCTGAAGCCGGCCAGCTTGTCCTGCAGCCGGTCGCGGGCCGTGAGCATCAACACCGGCGTATCCTTGCCGGCGTCTTCCCGCAGCTTGCGGCAGACTTCCAGCCCGTCCATACCGGGCAAGGCCAGGTCCAGCACGATGGCATCGAAATCATTGACGATGGCCAGGTGCAGGCCGGTGACTCCGTCACCGGCAAAATCCACGGTGTGGCCGTGATCCTCCAGATAGTCGCCGATATTCGCAGCAATGTCAGGATTATCTTCAATAATCAATACGCGCATGGGCTGCACTCTTGGAAAAGCGGGCATGGTACGCCCCTTCGGGTTAACACCAAGTTAATCAAGGCGGCACCGAAAGTCACTCCGAAACCTGACGGCCCGGGCATCATAAGCCAAATTCCGCACAGGGTCTCCAAAGCGGGAACCCTGAGACCGCCTTCAGTAGTTGCCGCCCAGCACCTCCACCCCTTCCAGCCCGCGGGTCAGGGAATCGGCATCACCACCCTCATCGAGCTTGATCATCAACCGCACCTCATTGGAGGAATCGGCATGGCGCAGGGCATCGTCGTAGGAAATCTTGCCTTCCTTGTACATGCGGAACATGCACTTGTCGAAGGTGATCATGCCGTGGTGGCCGGAATCGCGCATCACGTTCTTCAGCTGGTCGATCTCGCCCTTGCGAATCAGGTCTTTCACCAGCGGCGTGGCCATCAGCACTTCAAAAGCCGCCCAGCGGCGCGAACCGTCGATGGCCGGAATCAGTTGCTGGGCGATGGTGGCCTTGAGGTTGAACGACAGGTCCAGCAGCAGCTGTTCGCGATAGTCCTCCGGGAAAAAGTGCAGGATGCGGTCCAGCGCCTGGTTGGCGTTGTTGGCGTGCAGCGTGCAGAGCACCAGGTGTCCGGTTTCGGCGAAAGAGATGGCGTGCTCCATGGCTTCGCGCGTGCGCACTTCGCCGATCATGATGACGTCCGGAGCCTGGCGCAGGGTGTTGCGCAGCGCCACTTCGAACGATTCGGTATCGATGCCCACTTCACGCTGCGTCACCAGGCTTTTGCCATGGCGGTGCACATATTCGATCGGGTCTTCCACGGTAATGATGTGGCCGGTCATGCGCTGGTTGCGGTAACCCACCATGGCTGCCAGCGAGGTGGACTTGCCGGTGCCGGTGGCGCCCACGAACAGGACAATACCGCGCTTCTGCATGGCCAGCTCGGACATCACATCCGGGCAACCCAGTTCCTCGAAGGTGGGAATCTTGCTCTCGATACGGCGGCAGACAACGCCCACCACGCCCTGCTGCATGAAGGCGCTGACACGGAAGCGCACCTCGGCATCCAGCGCATAGGCGAACTGGCATTCGCTGGTCTGGATGAAGTCATTCTTCTGCAACTCGGACATCATGCTGTAGGCCACGGCCCTCGTATCGTCCGCCGACAGCACATCGGTGGAAATCGGTTTGATCTTGCCATGCACCTTGATACAGGGCGGCGCGTCCACGCATACGAAAAGGTCAGAACCAACTTCCTCATGAAGTTGCTTCAACCAGTTATTCACCATGCTCATTACGCTCTCCTACATGAACATTTTCTTGTCAACGGCCCGTTTCGCAGCTTCCTGCCGCGAAATGATGCCGCGTGATACCAGGGAATCGAGGTGCTGGTCCAGGGTTTGCATACCGATGGCCTGGCCAGTCTGGATGGCTGAGTACATCTGTGCGATCTTGTCCTCGCGAATGAGGTTCCGGATCGCCGGGTTGGCGATCATGATTTCCCACGCCGCGACGCGCCCGCCGCCGATGCGTTTCATCAGGGTCTGCGCGATTACCGCGCGCAGCGATTCGGAAAGCATGGAGCGCACCATGGACTTTTCGCCGGCCGGGAACACATCGATGATGCGGTCGATGGTTTTGGCTGCCGAGCTGGTGTGCAGCGTGGAAAACACCAGGTGGCCTGTCTCCGCCGCGGTCAGCGCCAGGCGGATGGTTTCAATATCGCGCATTTCGCCGACCAGGATGATGTCCGGGTCTTCACGCAAGGACGCGCGCAATGCCTGGTTGAAGCCATGCGTATCGCGGTGGATTTCGCGCTGGTTGATCAAACATCGTTTGCTTTTGTGCAGGAATTCGATCGGGTCCTCGATGGTGAGGATATGGCCTTCAACGTACGAGTTGAGGTGGTCGATCATGGCCGCCAGCGTGGTGGATTTGCCCGAGCCGGTAGGCCCGGTTACCAGCACCAGCCCACGCGGAACATCGACAATCTCACGGAACACCGGCGGCGCGCCGATGTCCTCCAGTTTCCACACTGCATCGGGAATGGTGCGGAAAGCGCCGCCCAGGCCACGGTCCTGGTGAAAACAATTGACGCGAAAACGCGCCAGGCCCGAAACCGAGTAGGAATAGTCGACTTCAAGGTTGGCTTCAAAGTCGCGCCGCTGTTGGTCGCTCATGGTGCTGTAAAGCAGTTCGGCCAGTTGCGGCGTATCGATGGCGGGCAGCGTCAGGCGCCGGATATCCCCGTCCACACGAATCATCGGCGGCAAACCCGAGGACAGGTGCAAATCCGAAGCGTTGTTTTTAACCGCAAAAGCCAGAAGTTCTGCGATATCCATGATCTCTCCTTGATATTAGGGCCTGTTGGCACTACGTGAATCGCCACTGTTGCATCCGAAATCGCACCAATCAAGGCGCGAGGAACGTGGTTTGGCCGCGCCAAACGAGTGACGAGCAACGCCGAGTGGGGTGATTTCGGGTGCAACCCGAAGGGCTGGGGTCCTTTTTCCGCCTGGCTGCGTTGTCAGTCGTTCATATAGATTCACTATAATTGCACTCCTTCCGCCTTGCCAGGCGAAAAAATCACCGCCAGCAGCGGTGATTCACGTAGTGCCAACAGGCCCTCCCTGGTCACGATACAATGCCGACTTGGCTTCGGCCCGGTGTTTGGTTCGGTGCTCGACCCGGTGCTGATTCGGCGTACCCAACATCCTGTAAGGTAAACAATACCCTTTTGCCATGCGCTACCTTAAAACAATGCATAGTCTTGCTGCAAGATGAATGACTTAAAGGAAAAACTTGACAAGGTGCGTGCAAGAATACGCGCGGCCTGCGAGAGCGCCGGCCGGCCTGCCTCGCAGGTTCAGTTACTGGCCGTCAGCAAGCAGCAGCCGGCGGAAAAAATCCGCAGCCTGCACTCGGCCGGCCAGTGCGATTTCGGTGAAAATTACGTGCAGGAAGCCTTGCAGAAGCAACAGCAACTTGCCGACCTGGATATCTGCTGGCATTTCATCGGCCCGCTTCAGTCCAACAAAACCCGCGAAGTGGCTGAAAATTTCAGTTGGGTGCAAAGCGTGGATCGCGAAAAGCTGCTGCGGCGCCTGTCCGCGCAGCGCCCGGAAACGCTGCCGCCCCTGAACGTGTGCCTGCAGGTGAATATCGACGCGGAACCGCAAAAAGCCGGTGCGGCGGCCACAGAGGTTCCGGGCCTGGCCAGGCTGGCCATCAGCCTGCCCGGCCTGCGGCTCAGGGGCCTGATGGCCATACCTGCGCTGCTGCGGGACGGCCGCACCGACCCGGATAGCCTGGCGAGGGTGGCAAAGCTTTATCATGCACTGCGGGCCGAGGGGTTGCCGCTGGATACCCTGTCCATGGGAATGTCAGCGGACCTGGAAGCCGCCATCCAGCAGGGCAGCACGCTGGTGCGTATCGGTACCGACCTGTTCGGCGCCAGGCCGGCCTGATGGCAGGATTTGTAATATGGAAATCAGTGATTGAGGCTTCCGGGTCGCGAAGTGCCTGCCTTGCCCAGATCACAGCAAAAACGGGGACGATTGAATGAAGATAGCGTTTGTCGGCGGTGGCAACATGGCCACAGCACTGATCAGCGGGTTGATGCGAAAGCCGCGGCCTGGCACACAGGTAATCGTGGCCGAGCCGGACGAGCAGGCCCGGCAGAAGCTGAAGGCGGAACATGCCGTGGAAACCTTCGCCACAGCTGCCGAAGCTGTGACTGATGCCGATGTGATCGTGCTGGCCGTCAAGCCACAGGTCATGACCGCTGTGCTGGCTGAAATCCGCGGTAAAGTGGAGCCCACGCAACTGATCCTGTCGATTGCGGCCGGTACCACCATCGCCTCGATCTGCGGACAACTGAACAAGGACCAGGCAGTGATTCGCTGCATGCCCAATACGCCGGCGCTGATTGGCGCAGGCATCAGCGGGCTGTGCGCCAGCGCACACTGCCGGCTGCATCATCGGGAACAGGCGGAACGCATCCTGGCTGCTGCCGGCGATATCGTCTGGATAGAAGATGAAAACCTGATGGATGTGGTTACGGCGGTGTCCGGCAGTGGCCC
>CBFGWJ010000105.1:0-6814 GCA_965652335.1 uncultured Gammaproteobacteria bacterium
TTTGGCACAAGGATGTGCCAACATTTTCGATGACTATCGAAAATGCAGCCAGGGAAAAATGACACTTTTTCTCTGGCGTGCTCTGGTCGTTCATGGATGAACGATCCAGAGCCAAATACTGAACAATCCAAAGCCAAGTATCACGGACTTAGCATCCGGAACACGCGGATCACCTTGCTGTTGCGCCGCAGCCGGCGCAGTACGCGGGCCATATGGTCGCGGTTATCCACGCTCACGTGGAACAACATGGTGGCGGTTTCCGGGTTGCTCTCGCCCATGGTAATACGCTCGATATTGGCGCCGGCCTCGCCGAAACTCATCGAGATGCTGGCCAGTACGCCCGGCACATTATGCACCACCGCCTTCAGCAGCACCGGGAACGTGCCTTCGGTAATCGGCGCCCAGGCCACGTCCACGCAGCGATCCGGATGTTTGCGGAATTCCTTGGTATTGGCGCAGGACAAACGATGCACCACCAGCCCCTTGTCGGCAGATACATAGGCCATGATGCGGTCGCCGGGAACCGGCAGGCAGCAGGCGCCAAAGCTGACAGCGCTGCCTTCAGAGCCGGCGATGGTCAGGGCTTCGTCACCACCGGGTTGTTCGCCGCCACTGCTCAAGGCATGCGAATCCGGCCGCAATTTGGCCGCCACCACGTTGGCCAGGGTAGTGCCCAGCGCCAGGTCGCGGAACACATCTTCCTGTTGTGCCAGGTGGTTTTCCTTGAGGAACTGGTCCCACTGCGGCTGGGTGATGTCATCCAGTGAGCTGCCGCGGGCATTCAGCGCTTTTTCCAGCAGCCGAAGCCCGAGGGCCACGGTGTCGGAGTGCTGCAGGCTCTTGAGGTAGGTACGTATCGACGTGCGCGCCCGAGCTGTGGATACGAACTGCAGCCACTCCGGCCTGGGATGTACTTCCGGGTTGGTGAGGATTTTCACCGTTTGGCCATTCGACAGTCGCGTCGAGAGCGGCACATCCTCGTTGTCCACCAGCGCGGTTTCGGTGTGATTGCCCACATCGGTGTGGATGGCGTAGGCAAAATCCAGCGCCGTGGCATTGCGCCCGAGGTCGATGATCTTGCCCTTGGGCGTGAACACGAAAATCTGGTCGGGAAAGAGATCCGACTTGGCGTTTTCCAGGAATTCCATGGAATCGCCCACATGGCGCTGTACGTCGATCAGTTGCATCAGCCACTCGCGCGCCCGCACCTGGGCGCTGCCTTCGCTGCCCGTGGGGCTGGTCTTGTATTGCCAGTGCGCGGCCGCGCCTTTCACCGCCACCAGGTCCATTTCCTCGGTGCGGATCTGGATTTCCACCGGCAGGCCGTAAGGGCTGTTCAGCACCGTATGCAGCGACTGGTAGCCGTTGGCCTTGGGCAGGGCTATGAAATCCTTGAACTTGCCGGGCTTGGGCGGATACAGGTTGTGTACCGCGCCCAGCGCCACGTAACAATGTGGCTCGGTTTGGGTGATGATGCGGAAGGCGTAGAAATCGGTCACTTCGGAGAACGGCAGGTCCTTGGCCAGCATCTTGCGGTAGATGCTGTAGGGGGTTTTCTGCCGGCCGGAAATCCGGCAGGGCACGCCGGCATCGTTCATGCGCTTTTTCAGCGCGTTGTTGATGTTCTCGACGATTTCCTTGCGGTGCCCGGTCATCTGGTCGAGGTGCTCATTGATGGTGCGGTAGCGCCAGGGGTACAGGTTCTTGAACCCCAGGTCTTCCAGCTCCAGCTTGATGTTGTTCATGCCGAGGCGGTCGGCGATGGGCGCATACACTTCCAGCGTTTCACGCGAAATGCGGCGGCGCGATTCATAGGACATGTTGTCCAGCGTGCGCATGTTGTGCACGCGGTCCGCCAGTTTGATGAAAATCACCCGAAGGTCGCGCGACATGGCCAGCATCAGCTTGCGGAAACTTTCCGCATCAGCCTCGCCGCGGGTGCGGAACTTCATCTTGTCCAGCTTGGTGACGCCATCCACCAACTGGGCGATTTCCTTGCCAAACTGCTGTTCGATCTCGGCCTTGGACAGCGGCGTGTCCTCCAGCGTGTCGTGCAGGATGGCGGCGGTGATGCTCTCGTGGTCCATGCGCAGGCTGGCCAGGATGTGCGCCACGGCTACCGGATGGAGAATGTAAGGTTCGCCACTGAGGCGGGTTTGCCCTTCATGCGCCAGCGCGCCCAATTCAAAGGCGCGCAGCACGATGGCTACTTTTTCCGGGTCGAGATAGGTATTGAGCAGGTCCCGAAGCTTTAGGACAGGTTCAGGGTATCCATTGGCAACGGGCATGGTCTAGCGTGTGAATGCGACCGGGTTCAGGACCAGGGATCAGAACGAGAAATCTTCTTCCTCGGGAATATCGAATACTTCGGCGGCTTCGATTTCGGCCTGGATCAGTTCCACTTTTTCCTGGTCGATCTTGCGGGCCGCAACTTCGCGCAACGCGATTACAGTGGGCTTGTCATTGGCTTCATCCACCATGGTTTCCGCGCCGTGGGCAATCTGGCGGGCGCGCTTGGTGGCTGTAAGAACGAGATCAAAGCGGTTGGGGACGACTTTCAGACAGTCTTCTACGGTAATACGGGCCATTGTTCAATCCTGATGATGAATTCGGGCGTCAATTCGCTGACGAACCCGGCATTCTATGCATTTTCAAGCATTTGTGCCAGTAAAGTTTCAGCCCGTGAGGCCTGGCCGGGACGCTGGTGGCTGCCGCTGCGGATGATGGCGTGCAGGTCGTGCAGCGCGGCATCGAAATCATCGTTGACGATCATGTAGTCGAATTCGTGGGCGTGGGACAGTTCAGAGCGTGCTTTCTGCATGCGCCGCTCGATCACATCCGCGCTGTCCTGGCCGCGTAGCGCCAGCCGCCGGCGCAATTCATCCAGCGAGGGCGGGAGGATGAAAATGCTGCGGCATTCGGGGAATGACTGGCGGATCTGTGCCGCACCCTGCCAGTCGATGTCCAGCATCACGTCAAAACCCCGGTCCAGCTGCCGCTGCACCTGCTCGCGGCCGGTGCCATAGCGATGGTCGTACACCCGGGCATGTTCGAGGAAGGCGTTTTCGGCCACCAGGCGGCTGAATTCATCTTCGCTGACAAAGTAATAATGCCGGCCGTCAACTTCGCCTTCGCGCGGCGGCCGGGTGGTGTGGGAGATGGACAGGCGCAAGCGGTCATCCAGCTGCAGCAGGGCATTGACCAGGCTGGTTTTGCCACCGCCCGAGGGGGCGGCGACGATGTACAGGTTGGGCGGCCGGTTCATGGGTTTGGCTGTATCCGCTGTTCTGCTTGTTGCCTTACTCGATGTTCTGCACCTGCTCGCGCATCTGCTCAATCAATACCTTGAGTTCAACCGCGGCCTGGGTGGAGCGGTTGTCGATGGATTTGGAACTGAGGGTGTTGGATTCACGGTTGAATTCCTGCATCAGGAAATCCAGCCGGCGGCCCACCGGCTCATCCAGTTCCAGCACGCGGCGCGCTTCGGATACATGCGCGTCCAGCCGGTCCAGTTCCTCATCCACGTCAATCTTCTGCACCAGGAAGGCTACTTCCTGCTCCAGGCGCCCCGGGTCCAGTGGTTGCGGCAGATCGGCCAGCCGGGTGAGCAGCCGGTTCTTCAGGCCTTCGCGGATTTCCGGCAGCCATTCGCGCACCTGCGCCACCACGGCGGCCACGCTGCCGAGCTTTTCCCGGATCACGCTCACCAGCTTCTCGCCTTCGCGGTTGCGCGCGTCGCGCAGGCCGCTGATGGCTTCGTCCAGGGCTTCCAAGGCTTCCTGCTGAAGGGTTTCGCAGTCCTGCTGGCGTTCGGCCACCACACCCGGCCAGCGCAACAGCGCATCCAGGCTGGCTTCCTGGCGCATGCCGCTCAGCTTGGCCAGCTCGGCATGCAGCGTAATGATCTGGCTGGCCAGCGCCGTGTTCAGCTCCAGGTTGCTTTCATCAGTGCCCTCGCCGCGAACGAAGCGCAGGCCGGCATCGATCTTGCCACGGCCCAGTCGCGCACCCAGCAGTTCGCGGATGGCGGGCTCCAGTACGCGAAAATCCTCCGGCAGGCGCAGGCTGATTTCCAGGTAACGGTGATTGACCGAGCGGATCTCCCAGGACAGCCTGCCGGCGGGTAATTGACGTTCGGCGCTGGCAAAACCAGTCATGCTCTGGATCATGTTGAATTCTCAATCAGGTGAGTTTTTGAACGGCGGGATGGTTGCCCCGCATGATGCCTGCGAATTGCGCCAAGCTTATCATGGTGCAATATGCGGGCTGGCTTGGCACAATGGTACCGGCAATTCGCCACCGCGTCAGCGCAGAAACTTAACATCGATTGGCCATCAATGGGCCAGTGACAGGCCAGTGACAGGCCAGTTACAGGCGTTCGGCGTTATCAAGCCCACCCGGCAAGGAAGACTATGAGACCCAGCGGCAGGCAGCCCAACGAGCTGCGCGAGATCATCATCACCCGTAATTTCACCCGTCACGCCGAAGGCTCGGTGCTGATCCGGTGCGGCGGCACCCATGTGCTGTGCACCGCATCGGTGGAAGAGCGCATTCCACCTTTTTTGCGGGGCAAGAACGAAGGCTGGGTGACGGCCGAGTACGGCATGCTGCCGCGCTCCACCGGCAGCCGCATGGGGCGCGAGGCCGCCCGCGGCAAGCAGGGCGGGCGCACACTGGAAATCCAGCGGCTGATCGGCCGGTCATTGCGCGCGGTGGTCGACCGTGCGGCCCTGGGTGAACGCTCCATCACGCTGGATTGCGATGTGATCCAGGCCGATGGTGGCACCCGCACGGCGTCAATCACCGGCGCCTACGTGGCGCTGGTCGATGCCTGCAACTGGCTGCTGGAGCGCGGACTGATCAAGTCCAACCCCATCCATGGCCAGGTGGCGGCGGTGTCGGTGGGAATTTTCCAGAACACCCCGGTACTGGACCTGGATTATGACGAGGATTCCGCGGCCGAAACCGACATGAACGTGGTGATGAACGATGGCGGCGGGTTCATCGAACTGCAGGGAACGGCCGAAGGGCATGCCTTCCGCCAGGATGAACTGGACGGCATGCTGGTGCTGGCCAAATCTGGCATCGGGCAGCTGATGCAGCACCAGCTCGCGGCGCTGAAGGGCTGATTTTGCCGGCCATAGGCAATGCGGATCACGCACTGGTTATTGCCAGCGGCAATGCCGGCAAGCTGCGCGAATTTCAGGCCATGCTGCAGCCTTCGGGCTGGAGCGTGCATGCCCAGTCGGAATGGAATATCGAAGAGGCGGAAGAGAACGGCCTGAGTTTTGTTGAGAATGCCCTGATCAAGGCACGGCATGCCGCAAGGCTATGTGGCTTGCCTGCGCTCGGTGATGATTCCGGCCTGGTGGTGGACGCCCTGGATGGCGCGCCCGGAATTTACTCGGCACGTTATGCGGGCGAGGGCGCGGATGACGCCGCCAACAACCGCAAGCTGCTGGATGCGTTGCAGTCCGTGCCCGAGGACCAGCGTGGCGCGCATTTCTACTGCGCCATGGTGTTTGTGCGCCATCCGCTGGACCCGGCGCCGCTGATTGCCACGGCACAGTGGAATGGCAGCATCCTCACCTCGCCGCGGGGCAATGGCGGATTCGGTTACGATCCACTGTTCTGGCTGGCAGAACATCACTGTGCTTCCGCCGAGCTGTCGCCCGCGGAAAAGAACCGCTTGAGCCATCGCGGCCAGGCGCTCTTGGCCATGGTCAAACAACTGCAAGCGGTTTTTCCCGGCTGACGTACCGGCCTCACGCCGCAAGTGGCCTATCCATGAACTCCCTGTCCCTGCCACCCCTGTCACTGTATGTGCACCTGCCCTGGTGCGTGCAGAAGTGCCCCTACTGCGACTTCAATTCGCATGCCCTGAAGGCCGCGATTCCGGCGGATCAATACATTCGCGCGCTGCTGGCCGACCTGGAGAATGACCTGCCGCTGGCCTGGGGGCGGCCGGTTCATTCGGTGTTTTTTGGCGGCGGCACGCCCAGCCTGTTTTCGGCCGCGGCCATCGACGAAATCCTCACCGGCATCCGTAGCCGGTTGCCGCTGGCGCCGGGCGCGGAGATCACCCTGGAAGCCAATCCCGGCACCATCGAGCACGACAGTTTCAGCGCCTACCGCGATGCTGGCATCAACCGCGTATCGCTGGGTGTGCAGAGTTTTGATGACAAGGTGCTCAAGGCCATTGGCCGCATCCATGGCCGTGATGAGGTGGAGACGGCCATCGCATCCCTGCACAGTGCCGGGCTGGGCAATTTCAACCTTGACCTGATGTTCGGCCTGCCGGGCCAGAGCCTGGTAATGGCCGTGGACGATGTGCGCCGGGCGCTGGCCCACCGGCCCGCGCACCTGTCGCATTACCAGCTCACCCTGGAACCCAATACCGCTTTTCATGCGCGGCCGCCGGAACTGCCGGACCATGACCTGTGCTGGGAAATGCAGGAACAATGCGCCGGCCTGTTGCAGGCCGACGGGTTTGAGCAATACGAGATTTCCGCGTGGTCATTGCCGGGAAGAACCTGTGCCCACAACGTCAATTACTGGCGTTACGGCGATTTCCTGGGCATTGGCGCGGGCGCCCACGCCAAGCTCACCCTGCCGGCCAGCAATGAAATCCGCCGCATCAGCAAGTTGCGCCATCCCACCGCTTACATGGCTGCGCTGGAGCAGCGTGGCTGGCGCGCGGAAGACCGGGCCATAAGCCCCGATGAACGGATTTTTGAGTTCTTTCTCAACCAGTTACGGCTGAAGCAGGGGGTCAACCTGGCGGAATTCAGCCCGCGTACGGGTTTGCCGGAAA
>CBFGWJ010000106.1:0-6798 GCA_965652335.1 uncultured Gammaproteobacteria bacterium
GAAGGATCCTGGCCAAGCGATGCATTGACCTTGGCCGGCAAGTCCAATCCGGTGGATTGCAGCCCCGCCTGCAGCTCTTCCCGGGGCTGCAGGCTGTGCATGCGCAGCAGGATGATGCCGGTGAGCAGGGACAGCTGGAAATCTTCAGCCTGGTGCACATTGTGCTGCAAGCCGGCCTGTTGCAGGGCATGTTCTCCCGTTGCAGGCAGTCTGGCTGTTATTTTGGCAGGCAGGTTCATGATCGCAGGCGTGAATTATCCGGGTCGAGGAAACAGGGTGGAACAATTTTCACCGAATAGATTTTACCCGCATCGTAAATGTTGACATTTGCACCCATGCGCACACGGCCACTGCGTAACATACCCAGGGCGACATGCCGGCCGAGGTTGGGGCTCCATGCGGCCGACGTCACCCAGCCATCCGTCGGTGCCGGCGCGCGGGAGTGCGAGGCCGGCAGGAAATGTCCGCCGGGGTGGATCGCCTGGCCTTCGTGCAGCGCCAGCAAACCCACCAGCTGGCGGCGGTTCTGCGCCAGGCTGGCGGCGCGGAACAGGGATCTTTTGCCGATGAAGTCTTCGGCCTTGTTGTGCGCCACATGGCCCCAGCCGACATCATCGGGAATGGTTTCGCCATCCGTATCCGAACCCACGTGCATATAACCTTTTTCCAGTCGCAACACCATCAGTGCCTCGATTCCATAGGGCGTGACGCCCAGTGGTTCGCCTCGTTCCAGCAGCAGCTGCAACAGGCTGTTGGCATGACTGGACGCAATATTGACTTCATAACTCAGTTCGCCGCTGAAACTGATGCGGTTCACCCGCACCGGCTGGCCCTCGATCTGCCCTTGCGCGGCCTGCATGTGCGCCAGGGCCGCGGCTGAAAAATCCAGGTCGGAATCGAGGCTTTGCAGCAGTTCGCGGGCTCGCGGGCCGGCTACGGTGAAATTGGCCCATTGCGCGGTGACGTCGTCGACCAGCACCCGCAGCCCGGGCCATTCGGTTTGCAGCCACTCCTCCAGCCAGGCCAGGATGCGGTCCGCGCCACCCGAAGTGGTGTTGAGCAGGTACCGGTTTTCGGCGAGGCGGATGACGATGCCGTCATCGATGATGCTGCCGCCCTCATTGAGCATCAGCCCGTAACGGCAGCGGCCAATGGCCAGGCCATGTACCTTGTTGGCGTAGATCCGGTGCAGGAATTCCGCCGCATCCGGGCCGCGTACTTCGATCTTGCCGATCGGTGAATTGTCGTAGACACCGACGCTGTTGCGCACCGCCAGAACCTCGCGCTCGATGGCCTGGGCCGCGGTTTCATTGTTCCTGGGATACCAGTCGGGCCGCTGCCAGCCGCCGTAGTCTTCAAACCGGGCGCCCAGTTTGCGATGGGTGTTTTCCGCCGCCAGGGTTTTGCGCGGCGCATAGCCGTCGCCGGTGCGCCCGGCGGCCAGGGTGCCCAGCGTCACCGGCATGTACGGCGGGCGGAACGTGGTGGTGCCGACCTGGCTGACGGGCTGGCCGGTAAGGGATGACAGGGCCAGGAAGGCGTTGATGTTGCCGGTTTTGCCCTGGTCCAGCGACATGCCGGTAGTGGTGAACCGCTTGAAATGCTCCACCGAGCTGTAGCCCTCGCGCACCGCCAACTCGGCATCATGCAGCGTGACATCGTGGGCGAGGTCGATCCACTGGCGTTTTCGGTGACCCTGAAGCGGGCTGTTCGCCACGCGGTTGCCGGCCAGGCTGGCCGGACTCACCCGTGGCTGGTGAACATGCAGCGCGGCGGCCCCCAGCTGCTCGCACAGCCTCATGCAGGTGGTTTCAGCGCGCGCGAACAGCTCTTCCAGGCTGGTGACACCCGCAGCCGCGCCAACGGCGGCAAATCCCCGCGGGGCGCGGCCCGGAATGAAGGACTGTCGCTGCGGATCGAACTCCAGGCCACCGCGGGCATGGCACCACAGGTGCACCCGCGGCGCCCAGCCTCCGGATATTGCCAGTACGTCGCAGTCGAGTTTGTGGATTTTGTCGCCCTGCCGGAATTCAATCCTGTTCAGGCGCCGGCTGCCGTTCGTGCCGGTCACCCGCGCCTGCGTGTGAGTGCGGATGCCCAGGCTGTGGATGCGCTGCGACAGGGCCGGTGCGATTTCCGCCCGCTGGTCAAGTATGGCTGCAACCTCGATACCATGGCTGCGCAGGTCGATAGCCGTCTGGTAAGCGCTGTCGTTGTTGCAGGCGATTACCACGCGCCGCCCGGCGGCGACGGCATAGCGGTTGGCATAGTGCCTCACGGCATCGGCCAGCATGATGCCCGGGCGGTCGTTGTGCGGGAACACCAGGCTTTGTTCAATAGCGCCAGTGGCCAGCAAGGTGGCGCGGCTGCGAACCGTCCAAAGGCACTCGCGCCAGTCGCTCAACTGTCCGCGCTGTACCAGTGTCGCCACCTGGTGGTCGTAGCAGGCGCTCACGGTAGTCCTGGGTAGCAGCATCACGTTGGGCATGTTTCCAAGCTGCGCCTGCACGCCCGCGACCCAATGCATGGCGGGGCTTTCATCGAGCAGGCAGCTGTCCCACAGCAGCGAGCCGCCGAACTGTTCGTCGCGGTCGGCCAGGATCACCCGCAAGCCGCTGCAGCCGGCCAACAACGCTGCCAGCAGGCCGGCCGGGCCGCCGCCGCAGATCAACAGGTCGCAATGGGCATGTACCGACTCATAGCGATCGGGGTCAGCAGCTTCCGGCGCGCGCCCCAGTCCCGCCAGTGTTCTGACCAGCGGTTCCCAGGTGTGCCAGCCGGGCCACTTGAAGGTCTTGTTGTAGAAACCGGCGGGCCACAGGCGGTGGCTGTAATCCAGTACGCGCCCAAGGTCGAAACCGAGTCCCGGCCAGCCCAGCTGGCTGCGCGCCACCAACCCTTCCTGCAAGGGCACCAGCGTGGCCCGGCAGTTGGGGACGCGCCCCGCACCCTGGCCGATTTCCAGCAGGGCATTCGGTTCCTCTTCGCCGGCGGAGTAGATGCCCCGTGGGCGATGGAACTTGAAACTGCGCGCCACGTGGTGGATGCCGTTGGCCAGCAGCGCAGCTGCCAGGCTGTCACCCGCGTAGCCCTCCAGTTCCCGGCCGTTGAAACGGAATGTCAACGGCTGGGCGCGGTTGATCCGGCCACCGGTTGGCAGGCGAAACTCCTGGGTCACGCCGGCGACTCCGGTGCTGGTTCCACCTCGTGAGTCAGCGTATCGCGACGCAGCTCAAACCACTGGCGGCAGCCGTGGATATGCACCCAGCGCTCAATGTGAGGGCCCTTCAGGTTATTGCGGTAGTACAGGTAATCCGCCCATTCGGCATCACTGGCCGCTGCCGGGTCCGCCGGCCTCTCCACGCCGGCTTCGCCGCCATGGCGGAATTCCGTGAGGTCGCGCAAACCGCAATGGGGGCAGGGTATCCGCATCATCAGTGCGCCACACCCGCCGCCGCGGCTTCATCCACCAGTTCTCCCGATTCAAAGCGCTGCAGCGAATAGGGCTGCAGCAGTGGATGCAGTTTCCCGTTGGCGATGGACCAGGCCAGTGTGTCGCCGCCGGCGGGAATGGCCTTGAATCCGCCGGTTCCCCAGCCGGTGGAAATGTAGAAGTTGTCCAGCGCGGTGCGGCCGACAATGGGGCTGGCATCCGGCGCGATATCACACACGCCGGCCCACTGGCGCATGGCCCGCAAGCGGCTGAACTGCGGGAACAGTTCCAGCGCGGCGGCGGCGTTTTCAATGGTGGTGTCCAGCGCGCCGCGCTGCGCAAACGAGTTGAAGGCATCCGCGCCGCCGCCGATGACGATCTCGCCCCGGTCGGACTGGCTGAGGTAGACATGCACCGCGGCGGATGCCACCACGGTGTCGAGCACCGGCTTGAGCGGTTCGGTCACCATGGCTTGCAGGGCCATGCTGCGGATGGGCAGGCGCAGGCCGGCCATGGCCGCCAGCTGGCTGCTGTGCCCGGCAACGCAGGAGACCACCGTACCGGTCGCTGTCCGGCCACGAGTGGTCTGGACCGCGGCGATGCCATTGCCGTGGAGCTCAAAGCCCGTGACTTCGCAGTTTTCGATGATTTCCACGCCATGCGCGGATGCGGCCCGGGCATAGGCCCAGACCACCGCATCATGCCGCGCAATACCGCCACGGCGCTGGATGAAACCACCGCGGACCGGGAAACGGCATTGCAGGTTGATTCCGGGAACCTCGCGCTGCAACTCCTCGCGATCGAGGATTTCCGAATCGATGCCGTGCATGTGCATGGCATTGGCCCAACGGCGGTTCATTTCCAGTTCTTCCTGGCTGTGGCTGAGTTCCAGGATGCCGCGCTGGCTGAGCATGATGTTGAAGTTCAGCCGGTGGCCCAGCTTTTCGTAGAGCCGCAGGGAGTGCTCGTAGAAGGCGCCACTCTGCGGATAGAAGTAATTGGAACGGCACACCTGGGTGTTGCGGCCGCTGTTGCCGCCGCCGAGGTAACCTTTGTCAACGACGCCAATACGGCCAACCTTGTGCTGGCTGGCCAGGTAGTAGGCGGTGGCCAGGCCATGTCCGCCGGCGCCGATGACCAGTACGTCGTACCGGTCGCGCAGCGCGCTTTTCCGCCAGGCGGCGGGCCAGCGCTTGTGGCCCCACAGCGCCTGTGCGGCCAGGCTGAACGCGGAATAACGTCGCATAGGAGTGAGTGACCTGTTGCAGCTGGCCAGGAACATGCGCCCGGCCATGGAAAGGGGAAATTTACACGGCCCATACGCCGGATGCCAGTCGGGCGCAGGCCCGGAAATGTGATAATGGGCGCAACCCGCGCAAACCATGCAGGAATCCGAAGCATGAAACCGGCCGTACGCAGAATCCTGGTAACCATAGCAATCGCGCTGCCCGTGCTGGCCACCGGGGGTTGGTATTTGCTGCACCAGCCCGGTTTTGTCCGCCAGCAACTGGAAAGGCTGGTAACCGCAGCCACCGGGTGGCAGCTGCAGCTCGATGACGACTTGGGGCTGGAATGGGGCCGCACCAGCAGGATCGAGGCGCGGCAGCTGCAGCTGTCGAATCCACGCTGGCCACAGGACCCGGTACTGTTCACCGCTACCCGGTTGCGCCTGGAATTCCGGCCGCTGGAGTTGTTGCACGGCAGGCTTGACCTGCGGCTGCTCGATCTCGGCAATTGCCAGCTGTACCTGGCCCGGAACGAGGCAGGCGACAGCAACTGGGCACTGGCGCGAAAAACAGCGGAAGAGGAGCCGCCACCCGGCGCCGGCGATGGATACCATTGGAACCTGTCGCAATTGCTGGTCCAGGACTGCACCGTACAAAACCGCTCTCCCGGGCAGGAACAGCCGCTGGTAATCCGGCTGGACCAGGCCTTGTTGGGAGTGGATGAGCAGCAGTTGCTGGAAATTTCGGCCAGTGGCGCCATCGACGGGCAGGGCCTGAGCTTGAAGGGTAACCTGCAGCCGTTGCCGGCGTTGTGGCAAGGAGGGGCGCTGCAGCATTCCCTGGATGTGCAGGCTGGACACATCCTGTTGCACAGCGAGGGCTCGGTGGAAAACCTGTATACCGGCGATGGCGCCGACCTGAACCTCCGGTTCACCGGGCCCGAGTTTGCCACAATCACCGAATGGCTGGCGTTGCCGCCCTTCAGCAGCGGCGAATTCGACGCCCGGGTTGCGGTGCGCCTGCTGTCAGGCGAAGGAACCATGGATATCGGCATCGACGCCGACCTGGGCAGCCTGGAAATCACCGGTGAAGGGCAGCTGGATCGCCTGAAGGAGCCGGATCGGGGGCAACTGGCGGTGCAGGTCCGCGGACCGGACCTGCGGGCGCTGGGCGAGGCCCTGGGCGTGCCCGGCCTGTTGCCCGGCCCGTTTGAAGCGGACCTGGATGCCGCCATTGCACAGGGCTCAACCCGGCTGGAAAAGGTTCGGGTCAGTGCGGGTTCCGACCGGCTACAGGCAAGCGGACTGTTGGGACCATGGCCGCGGCTGGCCGGCACCGAACTGGAGATAGTCGCGCAATCTGCTGACCTTTCGGCCTGGCTCCCACAGCAATCAGCTGCGAGCCACTTTTTCGGCAGCCTGGACAGTCGTATCCGTTTCAGCAGGGACGAACAGCAACGCGACACGCTGCAGGCCGAAGGCCGGCTGGGCCGACAGAATGTCAATGAAACGCGTGACTTCACCTTGGATGCGATGGTGCAGCAGCAGGATGAAGTCCTGCGGATCGACCAGCTGAGGCTGGGCCTCGGCGCCGACCTGCTGGAAGCAACCGGCAGCCTGCAACTGCAGAAGGGTTTCCAAGGCAGTGAAGTGAAGCTTGAGCTCCAGCTTGCAGACCTGGCCGGCAGCGGGCAATGGCGGGCACCGGGAGCGTCTGGGCTGCCCAATCGCCGTGTACAGCTCTATGCCAGTGTGCGTCGCCCAGGCGCCGTTGTGGAATTCTCACTCGCTGCCGACAAGGCCAACGGGCAGGTGATTCACCTCAGTGGCAACATGCCCGACCTCGACCGCTGGCTGGCCATCAATGCGCAATTCGATATCGAGCTTCCCAGCCTGAAGCTGGCTCAGTTCCTGGTACCGGACACCCCATTGCCCGACCTGCCGTTCTCGGCCCACGGTGAACTGCAGAATGATGAGCAGCGCCACGAAACCCGGGTGCGGAATGCGGAGCTCAAGCTCGGCGAAATCAGCGCCCGGCTGGAGGCCAGGCTGCAGTTACAGAATCAACTGGCGGGCACCACTGCCGGCCGGAACATGCAGATCAGCCTTGGTGTCGAGGGTGACGATGCCTCGCGGCTGA
>CBFGWJ010000107.1:0-6797 GCA_965652335.1 uncultured Gammaproteobacteria bacterium
GCATTGCCCAGGCGCTGATCGGGCAGCCCAGGCTGGTGATCGTGGATGAGCCCACCGCCGGCCTCGACCCGGAAGAGAGCAACCGCTTCCTCAACCTGTTGTCGGAAATTGCCGAAAGCACCGTGGTCATCCTGTCCACCCACATCGTGCAGGATGTAACCAACCTCTGCCACCGCACCGCCATGATCGTGGGTGGAAAGATCGTGCGTGCCGGCGCGCCGCGCGAACTGATCGAGGAACTGCGAGGCCGCGTCTGGCAACGGACCATCGACAAGGGCGAACTGGAAGCCATCAAGGCGGCGCACAATGTCATCGCCACCCGCCTGAGCGCGGGGCGGACCGTGGTTCATGTACTCGCGGATGCAAGCCCCGGTGATGGCTTCACGCTGGTCGATGGCACCCTCGAGGACGTCTATTTCTCAACGCTGTCCTCCGTTCGCCGCGCGGCCTGAGGCACGTCCATGTTAAGCCATGTAGCGCGCTTTGAGTTGCGGTACCAGCTGTCGTCCGCGATATTCTGGATCACCGCCATCATCTTTTTCCTGCTGACCTGGTCGCTGATCACATCAGACACCCTGCGCATCGGTTGGGGCGGGTACGTCTCCCGCAATTCACCCTACACCACCACCATGATGAGCATGATCATGGCGGTGTTTGCTGTTTTCATTGCGACCTCGTTTGCCTCCAATGTCGTGCTGCGGGACGATGAGAGCGGCTTCGGCCCGATCGTGCATGCCACGCGGATTTCCAAGTTCGATTACCTGTTCGGTCGCTTTCTGGGCGGCTTCATCGTCAGCTGCCTCGCGTTCATGAGCGTGCCGGTTTCCTTGTGGCTGGGCGCCGCCATGCCGTGGATCGACCCCTCCACGGTGTCCGCCTTCCGCCTGGATACCTACCTCTGGTCTTTCTTCGTGATGTGCGTGCCGACGCTGTTCGTGCTGTGCGCCCTGTTCTTCGCCCTGGCCACGATCACGCGCTCCATGATCACCACCTACGTGGTGGCTTTGCTGGCGCTGATGGTTTATTTCCTCACCGCTTCCTACCTGGCACGGCCGGAGTTCAAGGAGATCATGACCTGGCTGGACCCGTTCGCCCTGGCACCGCTGCGGTTTGCCACCGAGCAATGGACGCCCAGCGAACGCAATACACTGTTACCGCCTTTCCTGGGACCGATGCTGCAAAATCGACTGCTGTGGGTTTCGATTGGACTGGCCCTGCTGGCGCTGACCTGGAAGTTGTATCGCCAGGACAAGCCGAAAGATACGAAAGTCAAGAAGTCCGCCAGCGCCGGAACCGACAGCGGGCAGGAAGAAGTTGCCGCCGTGCTGCGCCCCGAAGACCTGCCCAGGCCCTCGGCCGATGCGCAGTCGCTGGGCTGGGGGCCACTGTTCACGCTGGCGAAGTTTGATGCCCTGAGCGTGATCCGCAGCCCCGGCTTTATCGTGCTGGTGGGCATCGCCCTGATGAATGCCATCGTCGGCCTGTGGATTGCCGGTGACGACAGCGTCAGCATCACGCGGCCGGTGACCCGCATCATGATCAACATGCTCAACGAGCAGTTCTCGCTGATTCCGCTGATCATCGCCGCCTACTATGCGGGCGAACTGGTTTGGCGCGACCGCGAGCGCCGGGTGCATGAAATCGTCGATGCCACGCCGGCGGCCGACTGGGCGTTCCTGGCGCCGAAGATCTTCGCCATCGCCATCGTGCTGTTCATCATGGCCGGCCTCAGCGTGCTCGGCGCGCTGGCGGTGCAGACCATCAAGGGCTACACGAACTACGAGCTCTCGCATTACCTGTGGTGGTACCTGGCGCCCTGGCTGCTGAGCATGCTGGCCTACGCCGTGCTGGCGGTGTTCATCCAGGTGCTGGTACCGAACAAGTACGCCGGCCTGCTGGTGGTGATGCTGATCCTGGCCGCGCAGATTTCCTTCCCCGGCTTCGGGCTCGAAAACCACCTGTACCTGTACAGCAGTACCACGCCGGTGCCGCTGTCGGACATGAACGGCCAGGGCAAGTTTGCCGGTTATGCCGCCTGGTACCGCCTGTACTGGGCTGGCGCCATGCTGATCCTGGCGGTGCTGTCCTATGCCCTGTGGCGGCGGGGTGCTTCCGCGCCATTGAAAGCGCGGCTCACGCGCCTGCCTGCCAGGCTTAAAGGGAATGCCGGCTGGGGAGTGGCAGCCGGGGCACTGATCATGCTCGGCGCCGGCGGGTACATCATGTACAACACCCATGTGTTGAATGAGTGGCGTTCAATGGTCGACAGCCAGAAATGGGCGGCGGAATACGAGAAGCAGGTGTTGCCCTTGCAGTCCGTCATCCAGCCGCGCATCACCGATGTGAAGCTGGACATCCAGCTCTACCCGGATGAGCCGAAGGCCGTCACGCGCGGCTCCTACATCGTCGAGAACAAATCCAACCAGCCGCTGGAGGAAGTACACGTTGGCTGGCCGCGGCAGATGGAATCCAAGTCATTCCTCGGCACGCTGGTGCTGGCCGAACTGAAGCTGCCGATGCTGGAAGTTGAAGGCGCGACGCTGGAGCGGGAAATTCCGGATATGAACTACCGGATCTACCGCTTCGACCAGCCGCTGCAACCCGGTGAACGGGCCGAAATCCGCTTCGAAACCGTACGCCACCAGCAGGGCTTCCGGAACAGCGCCAATGAAACCAGGATCGTTGAGAACGGCACGTTCCTGGACAATTTCCAGATCCTCCCCATCCTCGGGCCGAACCATTTCGTGGCGCTGGCCGACCGCGGTGTGCGCCGCAAGTACGGCCTGCCGGACGAACGCCGCCCGCCCAAGCTGGAAGATGAAAGCGGCCGCGCGCATCATTATTTCAGGCATGACACGGACTGGGTGAATGCCGAGATCACCCTCACCAGTGATGCCGACCAGGTGGTCATTGCTCCGGGTTACCGGGTGGAAGAATTTGTCGAGGACGGCCGTCGCACCGCCCGCTTCAAAACCGAGGCTCCGATCCACAACTTCTTCTCCATCCAGTCGGCGCGTTATGCCGTGGCCACAGACCAGTGGAACGATGTCGAGGTACAGGTCTATTACCACCCGGAACACGACTACAACGTACAGCGCATGCTGGATGCGACCAAGGATTCCATCGAGTACTACTCGGAGAACTTCAGCCCCTTCCAGTTCCGGCAGATGCGCATCGTGGAATTCCCGGCCTACATGAATTTCGCGCAGGCCTTTCCGGGCACCGTGCCGTATTCGGAAGCGGCGGGATTCATCATCGACATCGAGAACCGCGGCGACCGCATCGACGGCGTGACCTACGTCACAGCGCATGAAGTGGGCCACCAGTGGTGGGCGCACCAGGTGATCGGCGCCGACATGCAGGGCCAGACGGTGCTGTCGGAAACACTGGCCCAGTATTCGGCCTTCATGGTGATGGAAAAAACCTACGGTGATGCAGAGATCCGGCGATTCCTGCGCGGCTCGCTGGGCGGCTACCTGAGCGGCCGCGCCACCGATGTGCTGGGCGAAGTTCCGCTGGAGCGGGTGGAAGGGCAGGCGCATGTGCGTTACCAGAAGGGCGGCCTGGTGATGTATTTGCTCAAGGACCAGATCGGCGAGGAAGCCGTCAACCGCGCGCTGCGTTCGCTGATCGATGAGTATGCCTTCAAGGGTCCTCCGTACCCGACTTCGCGTGACCTGATCGTGCGCCTGCGGGCGGAAGCCGGGCCAGAGTACCAGGACCTGATCACCGACCTGTTCGAGAAGATCACCCTCTATGAGTTGAAGGCAACGGCAGGCCGCGTGACGGAACGTTCCGACGGAAGGTACTCCGTGGAGATCGATGTTGAAGCCAGGAAGCTGTATGCCGATGAACTCGGCGTGGAAACCGAGGCGCCACTGGACGCCCGGATGGATATTGGCGTGTTCTCGGCGGATCCGGCGAATATCACGGAATTCACCCAGGCGAATGTCCTGTCGCTGCAAAAGCAGCGTGTCACAAGTGGCAAACAGACTTTCACCGTGGTGGTCGACGAGGAGCCGAAGTTTGTCGGCCTCGACCCTTACAACAAGTACATCGACCGCCTGCCTGAAGACAATGTGCTGGACCTGGGCAAACAGTAACCGTGGCTCAGCATGACTGTGAGGAGCCGAAAGTGAAACCGAAATGGCTGAACACCGTCGCTGCAGTCGCCGTGCTTTCGGCCGCCGCTCCGCCAGCCGGCCTCATGGCCGCGGGCGTCGACCTGCAGAAGGCCGGCAATGTCACCCGGTCGCGGCTGCTGGCGGCGGATGGGGAACCGGGGCAGTGGCTCACCGGCGGCCGTGACTGGCGCCAGAGCTACTACTCGCCCCTGGCGGACATCAATGCGGACAACGTCAGTGAGCTGGGCTATGCCTGGGGCTTTGACATTGACTTCAGCTCCACGCTGGAAGCCACGCCGCTGGTGGTGGACGGCATCATGTTCACCAGTGGCAATGCCGGCACTGTGTACGCGCTCGATGCCGCCAACGGCGAACTGATCTGGAAGTTCGAACCCGAACTGGATCCCGCAACCGATACAGCCGGGGCGGGCTACGGCAATATCAACCGCGGCGTTTCGGTTTCACAGGGGCGGGTCTTTGTCGCGGCCGTCGACGGCTGGCTGTATGCGCTGGATGCCGCCAGCGGCGCGGTGATCTGGAAAACCGATACGCTGGAGGATGACAGCCGCGCTTATTCCAGCACCGGCGCCACCTATGTGGCCGGCGACAAGGTGATCATCGGCAACGCCGGCGGGGAGTACGATGCGCGCGGCTATTTCAGCGCCTATGACACCGCCACTGGCGAGTTGGCCTGGCGGTTCTTTACCGTGCCGGGCGATCCCGAGAAAGGCTATGAGCACCCGGAACTGGAGATGGCGGCGAAAACCTGGTCACCGCAGAGCCGCTGGGATGTGGGACTGGGCGGCACGGTGTGGGACGGCATGGCTTATGACCCCGTGCTGGACCTGCTGTACGTGGGTACCGGCAACGGCACGCCCTGGGACCGCAACATCCGCAGCCCGGGTGGTGGTGACAACCTGTTCCTGTCGTCCATCCTGGCCATCGAACCTGGCACCGGTCGCCTGGTCTGGCACTACCAGACCACGCCGGGCGACACCTGGGATTTCACCGCCACGCAGAAGATGATCCTGGCCGACCTCACCATCGATGGGCGCGAACGCAAGACCCTCATGCAGGCGCCCAAGAACGGCTTTTTCTATGTGCTGGACCGCGAAACCGGAGAACTGATTTCCGCTGAACCCTATGCCGCCATGAACTGGGCCAGCCATGTGGACATGGAAACCGGAAAGCCACAGGAAACCGGCCTGGCGGACTTTTCCAGGCGAGCCCGGCTGGTCATGCCAGGCCCGGTGGGTGCGCACCAGTGGCAGCCGATGTCGTATAACCCCATCACGAGCCTGGTGTACATTCCGGCGCAGGAAATCGCTGCAGTGTATGCACCCACGCCGGATGACTTCGAATACCAGCCGAAGCAACTCAACTGGGGCGTAACACAGTCGCTGGTGCAGCCTGATGGCACTCTCCCGGCCGGGGTGCTGCTGAAAGGTGAGACGCTGGACCAGCCTTTGCCGCTGCCGAAAATGTTCGTGCGCGCCTGGGATCCCATACAGAAGAGGGTCGCCTGGGAAGTGGAGCAGATCGGCGACACCCTGTCTTCATTCTTCGTGCGCCGCCCCGGTGGCCTGATGAGCACGGCCAGCGGGCTGGTATTCCAGGGCCATATCGACGGCCACTTTCGCGTGTTTGACGGCCGCACCGGCGCGCAGTTGCACGACATCGATGTCGGCACCAGCATCCTGGCGGCGCCCATGACCTACCGGATTGACGGCGTTCAGTATGTCAGCGTGATGGCGGGCGTTGGCGCGCAGCCGGGCTATGCCGACTACCGCTATGGCAACAAGGGTCGCATCGTCACGTTAAAACCCGGTGGCGGCGACGTGCCGCAGCGCGAACCCATCCCGCCGGGTAATCCGGGTACTGACGAAGCGGAATTGCCGCCGGCCGGCACGGCTGAGCAGGTGGCCGCCGGCCGCATGCTGTACGAGCGCAACTGCGCCCTGTGCCACTCTTCCGGCCGGGCGCCGGATCTCTCGCGCATAAGCACTGCCACGCACGAGGAGTTTCCCGACATCCTGCTGAAGGGCACGCGCCAGGTCATGGGCATGCCCAGTTTTGCCGGTGTACTGACTGACGCCGATGTGCAGGCCCTGCACGCCTTTGCCATCGATGCCGCCCTGGCCCGGCGCAGCGCTGCGGCCTCGACCCAAGGAGATCAACCCAAATGATACTTGCCCGGAAAGTAACGATCTCATTGCTGTCCACGTATGGGCTGCTGGCAGCGTCTGGCGCGGCAGCGGATATCAGCCAGCAGCAACTGGATGCCGCCATCGCCAAAGTGGATACCAAGGTGATTGCGTGGCGCCGTGACATCCACCAGAACCCGGAACTGAGCAACCGCGAGGTACGCACCGCCGGGCTCGTGGCTGATCACCTGCGGTCGCTCGGCCTGGAGGTGCAAACCGGTATCGCCCACCACGGCGTGACTGCAGTGCTGCGTGGCGGCAAGCCCGGCCCGACCATTGCCTTGCGCGCCGACATGGACGCCAATCCGGTGGTGGAGGAAGTGGACCTGCCGTTCAAATCCACCGTCACCACGGAATACCTCGACAAAACGGTGGGCGTGATGCACGCCTGCGGCCATGATGTGCACACGGCCAACCTGATGGGTGTCGCGGAAGCGCTGGCCGGCTTGCGTGACGACCTGCCCGGCAC
>CBFGWJ010000108.1:0-6738 GCA_965652335.1 uncultured Gammaproteobacteria bacterium
GCCTGCAGCAGCGCCGCGGTTCATTGACGGTGGATGATGAAGGTACGCCCACCGGTCAGACTGTCCTGATCGAGGATGGAATATTGCGGGGCTACATGCAGGACAAGATGAATGCCGGGCTGATGGACATGCCGCTGACCGGCAACGGCCGGCGCGAATCCTTTGCCCACCTGCCGATGCCCCGCATGACAAATACCTTCATGTTGCCCGGAGAGATGCCGCCGGAGGAAATCATCGCCTCGGTAAAAAAAGGCCTGTACGCAGTGAACTTTGCCGGTGGGCAGGTGGATATCACTTCCGGCCGGTTCGTGTTTTCAGCCAGTGAAGCCTACCTGATCGAGAATGGCAAGGTCACCCGGCCGGTGCGCGGAGCCACGTTGATTGGCAACGGACCGGATGCCATGACGCGCGTATCGATGGTGGGCAACGACCTGAAGCTGGACAAAGGCGTGGGCGTTTGCGGCAAGGAGGGCCAAAGCGTTCCGGTTGGAGTGGGCCAGCCCACTTTGCGCATCGATGGACTCACCGTGGGCGGCACCGAGGCATGAGTACGTTATGTGGAATGCCGAAAGCGCAGGTGCGCGGGGGAATCAGTTGCTGTGCGGCAATGGCGCGGTTTCGTCCATTTCGCGCAGCATCCGGAACAGGTTTCGTGCTGCCGCAGGCGGTTTTCCCGCCGCCTGCTCACGCCGGGCATTGCGAATCAACTGGCGCAAGGCCTGGCGGTCGGCGTCCGGCCTCAATTGCAGGAATTCCGCCAGTGCCGCGTCACCGCCCGAATGCCGGCCCTCGTCAGCGCCGGCCAGGAAGCGGTCCCGCCAGGTTTCGGCGCGATGGTGCCGCAGCGTGACCTGGCTGGCGTCCTGCTGCAATGAGTCCAGGTATTGTTCGAGCCCAGCGGTATCGATGTTTCGCAGCTTTTTGGCGACAAACATGAGCTGCCGCTTGCGCGCCACATGGGCTGTGATGTTCCGGGCGGCGATGAATTCCTCCCGCAGGTCCTCATCCAGGGGTGCTCCGGCAAACTGCTTTTTTCCCAGGGCAATGATTTCTGAGGCCAGGGTTTTCTTCGACAGAGCTTCGCGCTTCAGCTGGCTTTTGCTGACTTCATCGAATTCCTCGAAGGCGGCGCCGGATTCTTCCAGCTCGCGGTCGTATTGGAATTTGGTCGTTCGCGCCATTATTCGGAGCTCCACACACCACACAACACAGATGCATTCAAGGGGAGAGGCAGTTCATGCCTGAAGCCAGTATTTTAACCCAGGGCGGTTTGGACCGGGAAACTGAACTCGATCTGCTGCAGGATTGCGTGGCGGCTGCGCTGCGCCGGGCTGGGGAAATCGGCGCCACGCAGGCGGAAGTCGCCGCGCACACCAGCAAGGGGCTGTCGGTGAATGTCCGGCACGGCGAGGTGGAAACCCTTGAACACATGCAGGACCGCTCGGTCAGCATCACGGTGTATGCGGGCAAGTGCAAGGCTCACGCCAGCAGCGCGGAGCTGGGCCGCGACTCCATCCTCGCTTGCGTGGACCGGGCCATGGAAATAGCCCGCTTCACCCAGCCCGACCCGCATAATGGCCTTGCGGACGAAGATCTGATGGCCCGGGAGTTTCCCGACCTGGACCTCTGGCACCCCACCGCTCTCGATGCCAACCGGGCGATCGAACGCGCCAGGGAGTGCGAGGCTGCCGGGCTGGCGGAGAAAGGCATCAGCAATTCTGAAGGCGCCGGATTCGAGGCCAGCCTGGGAATGGGCGTGTACGGCAACAGCCATGGCTTCATCGGCCGCAGTGCCGGGACCCGCTACAGCCAGAGCTGTGTACTGATCGCGGGCAAAGGCAATGGCATGCAGCGGGACTACAGTTACGACACTCACCGCGATCTCGCCGCCCTGGAAGCGCCGCAGAAAACCGGGTTGGAAGCCGCGCACAAAACACTGCGTCGATTGGGCGCGCGCCAGTTGAAAACCGGCCGGATGCCCGTGTTGTTTGCTGCCGAAGTGGCCAAAGGCCTGATCGGACATTTGCTGGGAGCCGTATCCGGCAGCGCCCTTTACCGCAATGCTTCCTTCCTCAAGGATGCTGCCGGTACGCAGATTTTTCCCGGCTGGATGCGGATCAGTGAGCGGCCTCTTCTGCGGCGTGGAATGAGCAGCTCGGCATTTGACAATGAAGGCGTGGCCACCCGCGAAAATGACCTGGTGGACCAGGGCGTGTTGCTGCGTTATGTGCTCTCCAGCTATTCAGGACGCCGGCTGGGCCTTCCCACAACCGCCAATGCGGGTGGTGTGCGCAACCTGCTGGTGCAACCGAACGCCGAAAACCTGTTGCGGAACCTTCCCGAGGGGTTCTATGTGACCGAAGTAATGGGGCAGGGAGTGAGCACGGTGACCGGTGATTATTCCCGTGGTGCAACCGGGTTTCTTATTGAAAATGGTGAGATCAGCCACCCGGTGGAAGAGGTGACGATAGCCGGAAACCTGGCCCAGATGTTTCTGGGCATCGAGGCCTGCGGCAACAATCTCGATACCCGGGGCAACATCCATTGTGGCGATATTCTGATCAATAACATGACTGTGGCAGGCGCGTGAGCCTGTTCAAGCTGCTGCGTATCGTCGCTCTGCTGAGCGTGCTGTTCGTCATCGTGGCGGGTACCTGGATGACCGAAAGAAAGCTGGCCCGCTGGGAACAGCCGATCTGGGTGACACTGTACCCGATCGTCGAGGAGGGAAAGGGCGGAACTGAGCGATTTGTCCGTTCGATTGGGCTGGAGGATTTTTCCGGTATCAACCGGTTCCTGACAGAGGAGTTGGCCCGGTACGGAGTGACCATGGCGGAGCCATTGCAGTTCCAACTGGCGCCAGTGAGCGCGGAAAAGCCACCGGTGATTCCTGATCGCCACAACCCGGCTGCAATCGCCTGGTGGAGCCTGAAGATGCGCTGGTGGGCCTGGCGGCGTGAAACCCCGGGCGACCTGATTGCTCCGGATGTACAGATGTTCCTGATCTATCACGAACCGGGTGAATTCAGTGAAATGCAAATGTCAGTGGGCATGCGCAAAGGCCGTTATGGGCTGGTGAAGGCTTATGCCGGGGCTGAAAACCGCGGTTACAACAATGTCGTTATCACGCATGAATTGCTGCATGTTCTGGGTGCCACTGACAAGTATTCACTGGCGACCGGTGATCCGATATTCCCCGAAGGCTTTGCTGAACCCAACCGGCAACCGCTGTTTCCCCAGACCCGGGCGGAAATCATGGCAGGTGCAATCCCGCTGAGCGCCACCCGCCATGCTCTGCCCGGTTCCCTGGAGCGGTGCCGCATCGGCCAGGCAACCGCGGAAGAAATCGGGCTGTTGCAGAAATTGATAGATTATTGAGGGTGACAACCGGGTTCTGGAGCCTTGCTGAAGCAGGACTTCGGCTTGCTTGCCGCCGGAGCCGTGGTATTCTGGCGCCCGCTCAGGAGGACGAATGATGCGTCGAAAACTGGTTGCCGGAAACTGGAAAATGAACGGTTCCCTCGCCATGGCCAAAGATTTGTTGCAGAAAGTGGCCGCAGGTTCAGGAGATGAGAAAGCGGCTGAAATGGCCGTTTTCCCGCCCTTTCCCTACCTCGCCGGTACGCAGAAAATACTGCGGGGGAGCACGGTGAACTGGGGTGCGCAAACGCTTCACCCGGCTCCAAAGGGCGCATTCACCGGCGAGGTGGCTGCAGCCATGCTGCTGGATTTCGGCTGCCGCTACGTATTGGTGGGGCATTCCGAGCGGCGCACCCTGTTCGGCGAAAGCAACGAGGATGTGGCGGAGCGTTTTGCCGCGGCGCTCGAGGCCGGGCTGGAACCTGTACTTTGCGTGGGCGAAACCCTGGAGCAACGCGAGCGCGGTGAAACCGAAAACATCATTTCCGAGCAGATTGAAGCAGTGTTGCGGAAAACAGGTATCGACGGCTTTGCCTCGGCAACGATTGCCTACGAGCCGGTTTGGGCCATTGGCACCGGGAAAACCGCCAGTCCGGAACAGGCGCAGGAAATTCACGCCTTCATACGTGGCAAACTGTCCGGGCACGATGATATGATAGGCGGTCAAATACGTATTCTGTACGGCGGCAGTGTGAATCCATCCAATGCCGCCGATTTGTTTGCACGGAAGGATATTGATGGTGGATTGATTGGCGGGGCTTCATTGAAGGCGGAAGACTTCCTCGCCATATATGCCGCAGCCAATTAACCTTTTCATGCTGGAAGAGAATTTATGCAAGCCCTGAACATTTTTTATGTATTGATCGCCATTGCCATGGTGGCCCTGATCCTGGTGCAGAAGGGCGCCGGCGCCACAGCGGGCGCTGCCTTTGGCAGTGGAGCCTCGGGAACCGTTTTCGGTGCCCGTGGCGCCGGGAATTTTCTCACGCGCACCACCTGGGTCCTGGCCACCCTGTTCTGTACCATCAGCCTGCTGATGGCTGTGCTGGTATCGCGCATGTCGGCAGCTCCGGAAACGGATCTCGGTGTCATGGGTAACGCTGCGGGAAATCCGTCGGCGGTAACCCAGCCGGCTGATTCCGAAAGCCCGGGGTTGGCGGAACTGGATGCAATCGATGAAGGCACGTCTGTCATCAGCGGTGCCGCCGAAGAATTGGGCCCCGCCACACCTGCGGCCATGGAAGCGGCTGAAGACCTGCCGGCCATCGATGTAACGGGCGAAGCAAGCCCGGAAGCTGATGCAGAAGCAGTCGGGCAACCTGCAGGGGATGATCCGGCCTCGGGATCAGAATCAGACGGTTCCTGAGCGGGTTTGAAGCCAGACATGCCCAAGTGGTGGAATTGGTAGACACGCTATCTTGAGGGGGTAGTGGCGAAAGCCGTGCCGGTTCGAGTCCGGCCTTGGGCACCATTCATGAAACGGCCAGTCAAGTAACGGTAATAACGAGCATGCTCGCAGAATATTTTCCCATCCTGGTTTTTATCGCAGTATCCACCGTCCTGGGTATTGTCCTGCTGTCGATAGGCGGGCTGCTTGGCCCGCGCGCGCCGGACAATGAAAAACTCTCGCCATACGAATGCGGCTTCGAGGCTTTCGAGGATACGAGAACCAAGTTTGACGTCCGCTACTACCTCGTGGCCATCCTGTTCATCATTTTTGATCTTGAAATCGCCTTTTTCATACCCTGGGCGCTGGTGCTGGACAAGCTGGGCGTGGTGGGGCTGACAGCCATGTTCATTTTTGTCCTGGAACTGGTAATCGGATTTTTCTTTTGCTGGAAGAAAGGGGCACTCGAATGGGAATGATCAACCCGGTGCCGGTGGCGGATGTAGAAGACATCCTGCGGCCCAGCGCCGACAATAATCCGCTGGTCGAGCGCGGTGTCGTTACCACCTCACTCGATGCGCTGATCAACTGGTCACGTACGGGCTCCATGTGGCCGATGACTTTTGGGCTGGCGTGTTGCGCGGTGGAAATGATGCAGGCCGGCGCTGCGCGCTATGACCTGGACCGCTACGGGGTCATTTTCCGGCCAAGCCCGCGTCAATCTGACGTAATGATTGTTGCGGGCACCTTGTGTAACAAGATGGCGCCGGCCCTGCGCAAGGTCTATGACCAGATGCCCAACCCCAAATGGGTCATTTCCATGGGTTCCTGCGCCAATGGTGGTGGTTATTACCATTATTCCTATGCGGTAACCCGGGGCTGCGATCGCATCGTTCCAGTGGATGTCTACGTGCCGGGTTGTCCTCCGACCGCGGAAGCACTGGTGTTTGGAATCCTGCAACTCCAGGCGAAAATCCGCCGTACCAACACCATCGCCCGCTGAGCCATGAACGATTCCAACAAGGCAGTAACCGAATTGTTTGCCGCCCACCTGGGTGATCGTGCCGAGGTCAAGGGTGTGCAAAGCGGCATCGTCACACTGGAAATTGCTCCGGAAAACTGGTTGGAGTGCGCGCGCATCCTGCGCCACGAACCCGTGTTTGCCTACGAGCAGCTGACCGATCTTTGTGGAGTGGATTACCTCAGCTATGGGCAAACCGAGTGGGAAACCACCGACGCCACGGCGGAAGGCTTCAGCCGCGGCGTGGAAGGCCTGGGGCCCGGGCGTTTTTCCTGGGCCAACCGGCCTGAAGCCGGCCAGGTCAAACACCGCTTTGCAGTCGTCGTTCACCTGTTGTCGTTCCAGCACAACAAGCGTCTGAGGTTGCGCTGTTTTGCGCCGGATGAAGGCATGCCCATTGTCCCATCCCTGACGGATATCTGGAGTTCCGCCGATTGGTATGAGCGCGAAGCGTTTGATCTTTACGGCATCGTTTTCGAGGGCCACCCCGATTTGCGCCGCATTCTCACCGATTACGGTTTTACCGGTCATCCGTTCCGCAAGGATTTCCCGCTGATCGGCAATGTGACCGTGCGGTATGACGCTGACAAGAAGCGCGTGGTTTACGAGCCGGTGGAAATCGAGCCCCGGGTGCTGGTGCCCAGGGTGGTGCGAAACGATACCCGCTACTGGACAGATGATATCGACCTGGCGGCTGAATCCGGCCCGGAAAACCAGGGCAGGGCAAACTGAGCATGGCTGAATTCCGCAACTACACCATGAATTTTGGTCCGCAGCATCCGGCGGCCCACGGCGTTTTACGCCTGGTGCTGGAAATGGATGGCGAGACCGTGGTGCGTGCCGACCCGCATGTGGGCCTGCTCCACCGCGCAACCGAGAAGCTGGCCGAGAGCAAGCCGTTCAACCAGTC
>CBFGWJ010000109.1:0-6715 GCA_965652335.1 uncultured Gammaproteobacteria bacterium
ACTGGCCGGTTGCCTGACCGGGTAACTGACCGGTTGCGTCAATCGTGAACGCTCTGGACGTCTTCGAGCCGGCTATTATCGCTGATACGCCGGAACGATCACAGGGCAAAAGCCGCATTGACCCAAGTTTCGGGCTGCTGGCGTGCCGTCACGGCCTCTCGCAGGAACCGCGCGCGGGATCAACTCAGCCGTGCAGCAGGTCCCGGGCGTGGTCAAGTATCCGGCGCCGCCCGAACATCAGTTCCAGGCGACCGCCTCCCAGCTGATCCCACAACACTGCGGAGCGCAGGCCGGATAACAACAGGCTGCGCACCCAGTTCACCACCCGCTCTGTTTTCAGGAATTGCGGCCTGCCATTCACCACTATGCGAGGTTGCAGCTGGCTGATGGTTTCGGTGTAGAGCACAGCCACTTTTTCAGCCTTGTATTCCTCCACCGACTCTTCGGCGAACTCACCGGAAGCGCGTTCAATGTCCTCCAGTCCCTTGCCGATTTTCTCCTGCAGGCTTTTGTCCGCCCTGAAACGCCGCTCGATCTGCAACAGCGCAATGGCGTAGCGCAAGGCATCGTTGCTGGCCTGGTCACCCTGCAGCACGGAGATAAGGGTTTCGAGACCAAGACGCATGCGTTTGCGGTCACCATAAATTTCTTCCACCGTTTCTGCTTCGAGGCGGAACAGGGAATCGAGGCTGGCGCTGGCCGCATAACCCGACCAGGTTCCGTGCCAGGCGGCCTGTCGAACCAGTTCAGTGGCCTGCAACACTCCGGCCAGGGCCAGGGTGCGGTCTTTGCGTTGCTTGCTCATGCGGGTACGGTCTCTGCTGGGTCCAGGAACAGTTTTCTCGAATATTGCCCTGACGGGGGTGTATCGGAATACTGGATTATGCCGCCTCCAAGGCAGACCTCACCGTCGTACAGGACGATGGACTGTCCCGGTGTAACCGCCCTTTGGGGCTGTGCGAACTCGACTTCGAGCGCCCCGTCGTCCATTGCCGTCACCCGGCAGTCCTGGGCCGCCTGGCGATAACGCACCTGGGCCTGCAGGGCCTGTCCGGTTTCCGGGGGGGCCACAGTCCAGCTCAGGCCGTGGGCCACAACGCGGCGCGACAGCAGCCAGGGATGGTCATGCTGCTGGCCGACATACAGCACGTTTTCCTGCGGGTCTTTGTGCAGTACATACCAGGGCGCATCCGGAAAGCCGCGCACGCCGCCGATGCCCAGCCCCTGCCGCTGTCCCAGGGTATGGAAGGCCAGGCCTCGGTGTTCGCCGATCAGCTGGCCTTCCGGTGTCCGTATTTCGCCTGGTTCACTGTCCACATAATTGGCCAGGAAACTGCGGAAATCGCGCTCACCGATGAAGCAGATGCCGGTACTGTCTTTCTTGTCGTGAACCTTGAAGCCAGCATCCAGTGCCATTTGTCTCACCACCGGCTTTGCCAGTTGGCCTACCGGAAAATCGGCGCAAGCCAGTTGCGGCTGGCCCAGGGTGTACAGAAAGTAACTCTGGTCCTTGTTGTGGTCCAGGCCGCGCAACAGGCGGTGAGCGCCGTCCCGCTCATCCGAGCGCACGTAGTGGCCGGTTGCGATGCGTTCAGCGCCCAGGTCGCGGGCGTGTTCCAGGAAGGTTTTGAACTTGATTTCACGGTTGCAGAGAATGTCGGGATTGGGCGTGCGGCCCGCCTGGTACTCGGTTATGAAATTTTCAAATACGCCGTCCCAGTATTCGGCGGAAAAGTTCCGGGTGTGCAACTCAATGCCCAACTTTCGCGCCACCCCCAGGGCGTCCGCGGCATCCTGCTCGGCGGGGCAGTGGCCGGAGCTGTTGACGGAGCGGTCGTCCTCTTCCCAGTTCTTCATGAACATGCCGGCAATGGGGCGGCCCTGCTGCTGCAGCAACAGCGCTGCCACTGAGGAATCCACTCCGCCTGACATCGCCACCAGGGTCAGCGGATTATCGGATTTTCTGGCGCTTATTTTGGAGCTTGCGGCAAACATGGTCGCTAAATGGGGTCATTCACCCGAAAGGTAAAGCCCCGCGTTGCATTCAGCATTCCGGCAGTTGTGATGGGATGAGTCGTCGCGCAGGGCATCGACTCGCACCGCCCGGCTACGTTAAAATCGCGCCATGGGACAGGATCTCGAATCACATAAAGACCACGGAATTGCGCTCGAAGAAGCGCAGCCGGAGGTCATGCTGCCGCCCATGTACCGGGTAATCCTGTTGAATGACGACTACACCCCCATGGATTTCGTGATTGAGATCCTCAAGATTTTCTTCCACATGAGCCACGACCGTGCCACCCAGGTGATGCTGCATGTGCACACGCGCGGCAAAGGCGTTTGTGGTGTCTTCACCTTTGAAATCGCCGAGACCAAAGTGGTGCAGGTGAGCGAGTATGCACGCGAGCATGAACATCCGCTGAAATGCACCATGGAGAAAGTTTGAGGAAACACGTTTGAAGGAAGAAATCTGACGGAGAAAGTCTGGGGGAGCAAGTTTGAGGTTAGGGTCTGAAACCTTGAAGCGCAGTTGCCAGCCCTCATTATGAAGACAGGGTGCTTCGAACCAACCGGCCAAATCGTCCGGCTGGTTACTCAAGGCCCCTGAATCAGGAGATCGGGTCATCATGTTTAGCAAGGATCTGGAACTTTCCATCAGCAAGGCCTACCAGGAGGCGCGTGAGCGCCGGCATGAGTTCCTGACGGTCGAGCATATGTTGCTGGCCCTGCTGGACAACGGCTCGGCGCTGGCCATCCTCAGCGCCTGCGGCGCCGAAGTCAAACAGCTGGAAAAAGAGATCCGCAAGGTGCTGGAAGACACCGTGCCGCTGCTGAAGGACGATGATGCCCGTGACACCCAACCCACCATCGGTTTTCAGCGTGTGTTGCAGCGTGCGCTGTATCACGTGCAATCGGCTGGCAAGGATGAGGTGCTGGGCGCCAATGTGCTGGTGGCCATATTCAGTGAAAAGGATTCCTACGCCTGCTACCTGCTGCACCGCCACGATGTGAGCCGCCTGGATGTGGTGAATTACATTTCGCATGGCGTCAGCAAAATCGAGGGTAGTGAAGAAAAGGAAGCGGAGCCTGGCGTGGTGGATGGCGGCCTGGACGAAGACGGCGAACGCAAGGTCAGCGCCCTGGAACGCTATACCGCCAACCTGAACGAACGCGCCCGCAAGGATGAAATCGATCCGCTGATTGGCCGCGGCCCGGAAATTGAACGCACCATCCAGGTGTTGTGCCGCCGGCGCAAGAACAACCCTCTGCTGGTGGGTGAGGCCGGTGTAGGCAAGACCGCCATGGCCGAAGGCCTGGCCCTCAGGATCGTTCGGAAAGAAGTGCCGGAGATCCTCGCCAACGCCACGATATACGCGCTGGACCTCGGTTCATTGCTGGCCGGCACCAAGTACCGCGGTGATTTTGAAAAGCGCCTGAAAGCGGTGATCGCGGAATTGAAGAGCGACCGCGGCGCCATCCTTTTCATTGATGAAATCCATACCATCATCGGCGCCGGTGCGGCATCGGGTGGGGTGATGGATGCGTCCAACCTGATCAAGCCGGTACTGGCTTCCGGCGAACTGCGCTGCATGGGTTCCACCACGTTCCAGGAATTCCGCGGCGTGTTTGAAAAAGACCGGGCACTGGCGCGGCGTTTCCAGAAAATCGACATCGATGAGCCCAGCGTGCATGAAACGGTGGAAATCCTGCGTGGTCTGAAGGACCGCTTTGAAGAGCATCACCACGTGGAATACACCGATGCGGCACTGGTTGCGGCGGCTGAGCTGTCGGCACGCCATATCAACGACCGGCATCTTCCCGACAAGGCCATCGACGTGATTGACGAAGCCGGCGCGCGCCAGCGACTGCAACCTGAAGGCACCCGCAAGACGGTGCTCGACGAACACGATATCGAAGACATCATCGCGCACATGGCGCGCATTCCGGCCAAGCAGGTTTCACGTTCCGACCGCGACGCGCTGCGCAACCTCGATCGCGACCTGAAGCTGGTGGTGTTTGGCCAGGATGATGCCATCGATGCGCTGTCCGCCGCCATCAAGATGGCCCGTTCAGGCCTGGGCGACGCCGACAAGCCGATTGGCTCGTTCCTGTTCGCCGGGCCCACCGGTGTCGGCAAGACCGAGGTGACGCGCCAGCTGGCCCTGACCATGGGTATCGAGCTGATTCGTTTTGACATGTCGGAGTATATGGAAGCGCATTCGGTTTCACGGCTGGTGGGTGCACCTCCCGGGTATGTCGGCTTTGATCGCGGCGGCCTGCTGACCGAAGCGGTGACGAAAACGCCGCATGCCGTATTGTTGCTCGATGAGGTTGAGAAGGCGCATCCGGACATTTTCAACATCCTGCTGCAGGTCATGGACCATGGCAAACTGACCGATGCCAATGGCCGTGAAGCCGACTTCCGCAATGTCATCCTGGTGATGACCACCAACGCCGGCGCGCACGAAAGCGCCCGCCGTTCAATGGGCTTCATGGAGCAGGATCACACCACCGACGCGATGGAGGTCATTCGCAAGACCTTTGCGCCCGAGTTCCGCAACCGGCTGGATACCATCATCAATTTCCGCTCGCTGGACATGCCCATCATTCTGCGGGTGGTGGACAAATTCATCCTGGAGCTGGAAGAACAGCTGGCGCTGAAAAACGTTGCCATTTCAGTCAGCCGTTCGGCACGCGAGTGGCTGGCGGAGCAGGGCTTTGATCCGAAGATGGGCGCACGGCCCATGAAGCGCGTCATCCAGGAGCAGATCAAGCGCCCGCTGGCGGATGACCTGCTGTTCGGCGAACTGGTTGATGGCGGTGAAGTCCGCGTCACGGCACCCCGCAGCAAGGGCGACAAACTCCAGATCAAGAGAATTGCCGGGAATGGGCTGCGAGGAGAGGCGGAGGATGGGGTGTTGCCGGCCGCCACGGACTGAGCAAATGTGGCGTTATCCGGGTGGAAGCTTACCCGGCTGGAAGATTACTTTGAACGGTAGGTGATGCGGCCCTTGCTCAGGTCGTAAGGAGTCAGTTCGACTTTGACCTTGTCACCCGTCAGGATGCGAATGTAGTGCTTGCGCATGCGGCCGGAGATGTGGGCAGTCACGATATGACCGTTATCCAGCTCCACGCGAAACATGGTATTTGGTAAGGTTTCCAGCACCTTACCGTCCATTTCTATAACGTCTTCTTTGGCCATAAGCCCTTGTCCGGAATTTGGGAGCGGCTATTGTGCCACCCTCGTGCTCGAATCGAAAGCCCGGCAACGCTTGCGCCGCAATGCGGGTGGCATTGTGCAGCCGAAGTTCCGGTTGGAAATTTCGGGCTAAAAGCGGAAAATGCGCAGTTGACACGCACCGGCTTTTCCTTACAATACGCTGCCTCAATGCGGGAATAGCTCAGTTGGTAGAGCGCAACCTTGCCAAGGTTGAGGTCGCGAGTTCGAGCCTCGTTTCCCGCTCCAGATCGAAACACCCGGCTGCCGGTTCAACCGCTGCCGGGTTTTTTTTGGCTGTTTCCGGCTGGCTGGGCCGCCGGTTCAATAGGGCACCGTGGCCGGCTGGCTGGCCAGTGATTTCAGGCGCTGGATCTCATCATCCAGCCCTAGGCTTTCCCAGCGTTGCAGCGCAATCGGTACATTGCCGTTCAGCAACAGCGAATCATGAAAAGCCTGCATCGAGAACCGTTCCGGCGCCACATCGCGCATGTCTGCCAGGAATTTTTCTACCTGCAACTTGCCCACCAGGAAGCCGGATGAATGGCCGGGATTCATGGCCACTTCCGCCGCTGTGTCAACGGCTGACATCTTGTCCATCGGGACTTTGGCCGACAGGTATTCAGCGGCATCGGCGATGGTCAGGTCCCCGATGGCCATGCGTATATCGACTTCCACCAGCAATGCCCGCAGCCGCATTCGCCGGTAAATGATCTCCCGCGTGCGCGGGCTGAAATCAAACAACCCGGCCTGCAGCAGCATTTCCTCCATGTAAAAAGCAATGCCTTCATTGGCCGAGGAGCTGAAGTATTGCCGTCGCATGGGATTGGGGTTGGTCCAGGAGAGTGCCCGCTGCAGGTAGTGTCCGGGCACACCGTCATGAATGATCGCGGGCCTGGGGTCGCGCGCGGCCAAAACTTCAAGCCAGGGCAAGGTTTCCGACGGCTCATCGATGAAGCGGATGGCATCCTGGTCCAGGCGGCTGGCGGAGGTGAGATCACTGGCCACTCCGAGATAAGCCAGCGGCGCCAGCCAGCCGGGCATCGGCTGGTAGCGGTAACGCTGCAGCCAGTAGGGTATGGTCAGCAACTGCTGGTTCTTCAAGAATGCCCGGATTTCCTGTTCGTTGCGGTCTGCCACGGCAATCTGCTCACTGGCCGACCCGAACAGCGGCAATTCCGGGCTGTCCAGGTTGCGATTCTGCTGCACGGCATCGAAGCTGACAGCACGATTCCAGCTCCACTCGCCCTGCGCCAGCAGTTCGCTGGCGCTGTAAGGCAGCAACGCGACATTGCTGAGGAACCACTGGTATGCATCCGGCCCAATGGCAAAGCCCTCATCCATGCGGCCGAGGTTCTTCTGCAGCCACAAGCGGTAGTCGGCCATTGCATCCGCAGCCGTGGTTACCGCAGCCGACAGGTTTTGTTCCTGTTCTGCGGGAGTTTCCGCCAGCAGCGCGGTTTGCATGGCCTGCAACTGTTCTTCAACCGTCAGCAA
>CBFGWJ010000110.1:0-6700 GCA_965652335.1 uncultured Gammaproteobacteria bacterium
TCTCAAGCTGGTGGGCAAAGAGCATCTCGATTCCGGCTTTGCCCAGCAGGTGGAGAGCATTGCCATGAACGGCCCCAGCGCCAAGGTCAACCTGGTGCTGAACGAGGAACCGCGCATTACCGGCATGCCTGCCGATGCGCCCGACCTGCAGCGCATGGTGTACACGCTGGTGCCCACGTTTGAGGCCGCGCAGCGTTGCTACAACGACTGCCAGGAAGGCCGGTTGTCCGAAGACCTGTGGGTGGATTGCATCCTGCCCTCCGCCATCGATCCCGGGCTGGTCACTCCCGGGCACCACGTACTGACCAGCTTTGTGCAGTATGTGCCTTATCACCTGCACGGCACGACCTGGGATGAGCAGCGCGAAACCCTGGGCCAGCGCGTGATCGACATCATCGCCCGCTATGCCCCCAATGTGCCCGGCGCCATCATCGGCAAGGACATCATCACCCCGCTGGACCTCGAGCAGCGCTTCGGCATCACCGAGGGCAATATCTTCCATGGCGATATCCGCCTCGACCAGCTGTTCTTCATGCGCCCGCTGCCCGGCTGGTCGCGTTACACCACGCCTATCAAGAACCTTTACCTCTGCGGTGCAGGCACGCATCCCGGTGGTGGAGTGACGGGAGCACCGGGGTATAACGCCGCAAGAGTCATAATTTATTCTGCAAAATAGCACTACCCCGGCAACACCGCCCAGGCCAGTTTCAAAACTGAATTCAATGCCCAGGCGCTGTACCGCCAGAATCACCTCAAGCGACTGGAAGACGATATCACCACGCTGGCCGCGCACATCGATGCGGCCATGTTCCACTGGCTGGATCATCGCGGAAGCCCGGAAACGGGCCTGGCAATCACGCCCCAAACCCCGATTCCCAACTGGCTTGGCGAATCCATGGACAGTTCCATCGTGGTCCATAATCTGTTGTTGCGTGACGGGAAGCGTAATTGACGATCCTTGCTCGGGTACAATTGCGGGAACTTTTTTGAGCCCTGTCGAACCCCGAACATGTCATCAGGCCATGGCTGGAACATCATCTGGCAGCTAGACCCCGAGCGTCGGAATCTCTGTATCGAGCGGGACTGGTTCCGCTTCCTGTTCACCAACGTGAAAGTCGCCAATGTGTTCGTTGACTATGCCGACCGGCCCTTGCTGAGCGCGAAAGCCGCGCCGGCAATCGTGTGTGTTTCCAGCCCCAACCTCACCAGTGCGGAAGACCTGGCCAGCTACCTGCAAAGCCTGCCGCGGCCACGCGTGCTGTATCACATGAGCGATGAATACCTGGATGTTGGCGCTGGTGTGTACCAGCATGCCGACCTGGCGATCCGCAACGGGTCGGCGCTGTTCTCGGGTTGTGAAAACCTCAACCTCCTGCAACTGCCACTGGGATTCGGCGTGGGCTTCCAGAACACCGGCGGCATGGGCATACCGGCCAGCCAGCGAGCCTATTCGGTGGCCTTCCTGGGCAGGATGAAGCATGAACGGCAGAGCGAGATGTTGCCCGCCCTGCGCGTGGTTCCGGGCGAGTTCTTCCTGCGCGAAACCCAGACCTGGGCGGAAGCGCTGCGCAACTTCAACCAGTCCAGTACGTCCATTTACCGGCAATCGGTGTTTGTGCCCTGCCCCAAAGGCAACTGGAACCCGGAATGCAACCGCCTGTATGACGCGCTGGAATGGGGCTGCATACCGCTGATTCGCAATTACACCGAAACGCCCTACCAGGACGGCTACCACAGCAAGCTGCTGGGCCCTCATCCACTGCCCGAGTTCGATCACTGGGATGCCGCCGCGGACTTCGCCTGTGAAATGCTGCAGCGCCCCGAACGCCTGAATGCTCTTCAGGTGGAAATTTTCAACTGGTGGCGCGACTACCGGAACGACTTGCGCTCGAGGCTGGACAACAGGCTTGCCGGCCTGTTCAAGGCTCCGCTTCAAAGAAGTCCTGAATAGACCAGAAATACTCCAGGCGCGTCACCCAAAAAACTGTATTTCGCGGGAAACTTTCCACAGCTCCGGCCATGCCTGCATGGCCTGGCCGTAATCGCGGGCCACCCCGGCCAGCCAGCGGATGCGGCCGGCTTCGCTGCGGATCCCTGCCTGATCGCGCAACACCGGCAGGCCATCGGGCAGCTCAATGTCCTGTTTGAACTGCGCCAGTGAGCGGCTGAGGTCGCCGCATACCTGGGTGTGCGTAGGGTCGGCCATGGCGAGGCATTTCTCGGCCACGCGCTTGCGCCAGGCCAGCCCGCGCAGGTGGGAATTGACGATATCGGCCCGAAGCCGGTCCTGCGGCAGCCCGGACCAGTCCAGCCAGTAGTCCGCCATGCTTTGCAGCCTCTGTTCCGGCGAAAATCCGGCTGGCAGTTCATCTCCCATGCGTTCGACTATTTTCCAGAAAAACTTCGCCACCATGATCGGCTGCGCCCTGCCGAAAGTGGACTGAACCCATGAAGATGGCCGGCGGGAGTGCTCCTGGGCCCAGGGCAGGTACAGGTGCGCTGCATTGGCATGGGTGAACTTGATCATGGCGCAGAACAGGGTGTCTTCGCCGCGGCAATGCGGCAATGTGGGTGGCATGATCACGCGATTGTCCACCGACGAGGGCGTGGAACCTGTCCTGCCGGCAATCACCGGGCCGTAGGTTACATTCCAGACCGCCTTGCCAAGGCGCAGCACGCGATAATGTTCCGGATCAGCCCACACGGGCTGTCGGCCGCCATAATCCTGGTAGAACAGGTAGAAACTGTTGGGCGAGATCGGCACCCCGTACTGGCCGCTGACGGTGGTGAGGATCACGCTGTCCTGGTCCAGCTGCAAGGCTTCCGGCGGTTCACCCGCCTCGCTCGCATCCAGCAGCGGGGCCGCTCCTGCAGCATCGGGACGAACGCAATCCTTTACCCGGCGGCCCAAATACCTGAAATGTTCATCCACCCCGTCGATGTCCAGCTTCGTTCCGGCCGAGCGCGATTCACGCACCGATGAGTGACCCAGCACCTGCCGTGTCGGGTCACGCGACCATTCGAGTTTGCGGTTGAGGCCAAAGCCGAGATGCCTGACCTGATGCAGCAGGTAGTCATCATCAAACAGGGCGAAGCGATGGCCCGCCAGTGACAGTGTGATCAGGTTGAGCAGGCGCCCTGCAGTGAATTCCCCGGCTGGCCGGGCATCCAGCAGCCAGCCGATGGATTTCGCATGCTGCGGCAGTTCGGCCTTCAACGCAGCGGAGAAATCGCGCTGCCATTCCGGGCCGAGGTATTCGGCGGCAAAACTGAACCTGCGGTTCGCGCTGCGTACGGCTTGCTCGTTGCGCTGCTGAATGGCCTCATCACGCGTGTCGTCAAACACCAGCACCCTCACCGGGCCGGCCGAGGGCGGACGGCGCGAAATGCTCAACAGCTGCCGCTGCAGATGCCCCGGCCGGTCACAGGTTCGGATGGCGACAAATGCCGGCCGATTCCCCATGCTGGCAGGACACTCCAACCCTATTTCACTTTCGTGGCCGTCGTGCCATTCGGCCCCGGGTTCAGTACGAATGCAGTCACTTCACCCGACTCCGATTTCTGGAACGCCAATCTCAAATCCACGTCCCTGGAAAAAAACTCGGTGGCAGATGAGGCCAGGAGCCCAAAGGTCGAACGCCCGCCCAGCTCGGCCACCAGGTTCTCTCCCACCAGCGAAATCACCACCGACAAGTCATCGTTGACCTTGTACTCGCCGACATAGCTTTGCAGGATCGCGGGATCGAGTTCCACTGCCTGCCTTTCCACCGGAACCGTGTATTCCTCGCCAAAGTAAATGGCAGCCAGGTCGTAAGCAATTTTCCCGGATGGCGCGCCTTCGATATTGCTCAGCACAATCACCGTCACAGCGTCATCCGGGAAACGGGCAATGTGCGTGGAAAAGCCGTAAATGCCGCCACCATGGGCGATCAGCAACCGGTCGAAGCGCTTGCCGATGCTCCAGCCGAAGCCGTAGCCGTCGCCCGGTTCATTGGGTGTGAAGATCTCTTTCAGGCTTTCGCTGGAAACCAGTTTTTCCGTGTACAGCGCCTGGTCCCACAGCAGCAGGTCGCCGGTGGTTGAATGCAGGGCGCCGGCGGCAAACGGAATGGTCATGTCGGTGTAGAGCGCGTTGAACAGCTCACCGTTGCGGCGCACATAACCGGCAGCCCGGTTCCTGATGATATCGTCGGGAACATCGTAGGCCGAGTGCTCCATGCCCAGCGGATTGAAGATTCTTTCATCCAGGAACGCGGCATAGGTTTTTCCGGAAACCGCCTCGATAATCGACCCCAGCAGGAAGTACCCGGAGTTGCTGTAGGACTGGTCAGTACCGGGTGCGAAATCCAGCGGCCGGTCACGCAGCATTTCCATCATCTGTGGTGTATTGATCGGCGAAACCGTACGCGCCGCGAATTCCGGGAAACTGGTGTAGCTGGGAATTCCCGAAGTGTGCCAGAGCAGCTGGCGGATGGTGATTTCGGCCCATGACTGTGGACAATTCTCCAGGTACTTGCAGGCCGGATCGCCAACCTGCAATTTGCCCTCCTCCTGCAACATGGCGATGGCCATGCCGGTGAACTGCTTGGTGATGGAGCCCAGCAGGTACACGGTTTCAGGCGAATTGGCCACACCCAGTTCGATATTGGCGTAGCCGTAACCCCGGCTGACCAGGGGCTTGCCGTTCTTTGCCACCAGTATGCTGCCGCTGAAGCCATGCACGCGCCCGGCTGCTTCCATGTATTCGTTCACCTTGTCGGTGAACGCAGTACCGGAGGACTCATCCGCAATCGCGGGCTGCAGGATGCAAAGCAGGACGAGCAACAGCAATTGCGCCAGCTTTTGGTTGATTCGACGGTTGAAGCAGCCTGGGTTGTTCATGCCATTTCCTTTTTGATACCTGAGGTTGAAAATACCTTGAAACACATGCGTCCTGGCATTAATCCGCCCGCCGCACCGGCAAAACGATCTGTGAAGGATATCCGGCGCCATGGTGCAAGGTGTTGCGCGCAACCACCGGTTCGGTTTCATCATGGTTGTTTCCGCCGGTGTTGAGGTTGCGCTCGTATTGCGGGAATTTGCTCGAAGCCACTTCCACCCGTATTCGATGGCCCGCCTTGAATACATGACTGGTGGACATGGCGGTCGGGTTCAGTTCGTACACCTCGCCCTCCTGCATGAACACCTGGCGGTCGTAGCCATCACGATAGCGGGCACGGAATATGGTGTCATCCACATTCCAGGCCGAGCCGTCCGGATGCACGTCCACCAGCTTGACAGTGAAGTCGGTGTCCTTTGCAGTTGAGGAAACGTACAGCTTGGCGCGAATGAAGCCGGTCACTTCCAGCGGACTTTCCAGCACCTCGCTGCTGTACACCAGCACATCGGCGCGTGCCTCGATGCCGCGCTGGTCGAAACTGCCGCCATCGGCGGCTCCGGCATTGCAGCATACGCCGCCGCCCAGCGCCGGTACCGGATTCAGGGGGTCGTAGGTGAAGCTGTCGCTGCCGGCATCCTGCGACGGTTGCGAAGCCAGGTAGCCATCGCCAAATACGCTATTGGCCTGTTCGCGGCTGCCCAGGAACAACGTCATCGGCTCCACATCCTGCGGCGGCCACTGGCTGGCGGACTGCCATTCATTGCGGCCCATGGTGTAGAACTGGACCCGTGGCGTATCTTTTACGAAGCGGTTTTTCTCACCTTTCACGTAGTGGTCGAGGAAGGCAAAAATCGACTCGTAATAGGGGAACGCGGCGCGACCCACGTTGAGTTCGCCCACCACCAGGTCCTTGTGCTCCGGAGTCCTGAAGAATCCGCAATGCAACGTAGGCGCCACCACCATGTACTGGCCATCGCGCACGGCCTTGTCGCTGGCATTCGCGCGAACGTAGTTGAACATGGCCAGGTTGGGGCCCTGACTGACGTCGAACCAGCTGTTGAACCAGAACGCCGGCACGCCGAAATCGCTGTCGTCGTGGTACAGCCCTCCCTCATACCAGGCGGCATTGCCGGGCGTGCGGCGCAGCAAGTCCCGGGCAGGACCATCGTTGGCGCCGGCGTCGGTGAGCCAGTCGATGGCGGGAAGCTTCAGCAGTTGTTTCTTCCAGTCGACTTCGGGCATTTCGGCGGCCAGGTCATAGGCCTTGCGCAGGCGCTGCAACTGCTCCTGGCTCAGGCCCGCCGGGAATTGCGGACGGATGTTCTGCTGCACGCTGTAGAGCCATACCGAAAACAGCGTCTGGTGGACGCCACCTTTGTACCAGTTGCCCTGCTCGTGGAACTCGCCCATGCGGCCAATGCCGGCCCCTGCCGCCATGGGTATCATCGCTGCGTGGGCGGGGTGGTCGAGCGCAGCCAGCGCCAGTTGCCATTCGGCCGAGGAAGAGCAGCCCCAGGTAGCCACCTTGCCGGAGGACCAGGGCTGCCCGGCAATCCAGCTCAGTGCATCGTAGCCATCGGTGCGGGGGTGACCGAGAATCTCCCACTCGCCTTCGGAGTAATAACGCCCACGTTCGTTCTGCACCACGTAGGCATAACCGTGTTCGATCACCTCGATGGCCAGTTCGAGGGACATGCCGCCCAACTTGTTGACATTGTAGGGTGTCTTGACAAATACCGCCGGGAACGGGCCTTTGCCCTTGGGTGTGTAGACATCCGTGGCCAGGCTGACGCCATCGCGCATCGGCACCATCTGCAGGGT
>CBFGWJ010000111.1:0-6691 GCA_965652335.1 uncultured Gammaproteobacteria bacterium
GAAGGCTATCATGAACCCATCGAGGAATTGACCGACGAAACCCGCGACATGCACCGTGCCATCACCTCACTGATGGAGGAACTGGAAGCAGTTGACTGGTACAACCAGCGTGTCGATGCCTGCAAGGACAAGGAACTCGCCGCCATACTGGCGCACAATCGCGACGAGGAAAAGGAACATGCCGCCATGGTGCTGGAGTGGATCCGTCGCCGCGACCCGCGGTTTGACAAGGAACTGAAGGACTATCTCTTCACGCAGGACGAAATCGCGCACGAGTAACCGGGATGACCATCGGGCCGGAAATATCTTCGGGGAAATTCCCTGGCTGCGAAGCCAGGCTGGCAAACCTGAAGGCGCAACCTCGAACCCCACAACCTTGAACAAACAGGACCAATTACATGAAATCTAGAGCAGCAGTCGCCTGGGAAGCAGGCAAACCCCTGGAAATTGAAGAGGTCGATGTGCAGGGCCCGAAGGAAGGCGAAGTACTGGTTCGCATGGTGGCCACCGGTGTCTGCCATACCGATGCCTTTACCCAGTCGGGCGCGGACCCGGAAGGCATCTTCCCATCCATCCTCGGGCATGAGGGTGGCGGTATCATTGAAGAAATCGGCCCTGGGGTTACCAGCGTCAAGGTTGGCGACCATGTCATTCCGCTGTACACACCCGAATGCCGCAAGTGCAAATTCTGCCTGTCGGGCAAAACCAACCTGTGCCAGGCGATTCGCGCTACCCAGGGCAAGGGCCTGATGCCCGACGGCACCAGCCGTTTCTCCATCAACGGCAAGACTGTGTACCACTACATGGGCACCTCGACGTTTTCCGAATACAGCGTGATGCCGGAAATTTCCGTGGCCAACATCAGCAAGGAGGCGCCACTGGACAAGGTTTGCCTGCTGGGTTGCGGCATCACCACCGGAATCGGCGCGGTGCTGAACACCGCCAAGGTTGAACCGGGTAGCAATGTCGCGGTGTTCGGCCTCGGCGGCATTGGCCTCAGCGTGGTACAGGGCGCGGTGATGGCCAAGGCCGGCCGTATCGCGGTGATCGACATCAACCCGGACAAATTCGACATGGCGCGCAAGCTGGGCGCCACCGATTTCATCAACCCGAAAGATTATGACAAGCCCATCCAGGAAGTGATCGTGGACCTGTTCGATGGCGGCGCCGATTATTCCTTTGAATGCATCGGCAATGTCGACATCATGCGCGCCGCGCTGGAATGCTGCCACAAGGGCTGGGGTGAATCCGTCATCATCGGTGTGGCCGGCGCCGGGCAGGAAATCAGGACCCGCCCCTTCCAGCTGGTGACAGGCAGGGTGTGGCGCGGCACCGCTTTTGGCGGCGTACGTGGCCGCACCGAGTTGCCCGGTTATGTGGAAAAGTACATGAAGGGCGAAATCCAGATCGATGACATGGTGACCCACACCATGGGGCTGGAAGACATCAACAAGGCGTTCGACCTGATGCACCACGGCGAAAGCATCCGCTCCGTCGTGATCTACTGAAGCACGCCCATGGAAATCATTGCCCGTTACCGCAGCTTCGGCGGCGAGGTGCAACGCGTCCGCCATCACTCCGATGCCTGCAACTGCGACATGGTGTTTGGAATTTACCTGCCACCCCAGGCGGCCACGCAGCCGGTGCCGGTGCTGTACTGGTTGTCCGGCCTGACCTGCACGGATGAGAACTTCATGCAAAAAGCCGGCGCGCAGCGCGTGGCCGCGGAACTGGGGATTGCCATCGTGTGTCCGGATACCAGTCCGCGTGGAACTGACCTGCCCGGCGAACATGAAAGTTATGACCTCGGCTCGGGCGCGGGATTTTACGTCAATGCCACGCAGCAACCCTGGGCCGGGCATTACCGCATGTACGACTATGTTACGAAGGAACTGCCGGCTTTTGTCGAAGCCAATTTTCCGGTAACCGACCGGCGAGGCATCAGCGGGCATTCCATGGGTGGCCACGGTGCACTGGTCTGTTTCCTGCGGAATCCGGAACGCTATGTTTCCTTGTCGGCGTTTGCGCCGATCTGCCATCCTTCCAACTGTTCCTGGGGCCAGAAAGCGTTCGAAGCTTACCTGGGTGACAACCGCAATGACTGGGCGGAATACGATGCGGCCCTGCTGATCGGCGACGCCGAGAAGAAACTTCCGTTGCTGATCGACCAGGGCCTGGATGATGAATTCCTCACCGACCAGCTCAAACCCGGCTGCCTGGAGCAGGCCTGCATCGCCAGCCACTACCCGCTGACGCTGCGGATGCAGGAAGGCTATGACCACAGCTATTATTTCATCGCCTCTTTCATCGAGGATCACCTGCGGCACCACGCCAGGGCGTTATTGCAGGCAGAGTGACAATCAGTCGAACTGAGCCAGCCAGGTTCGCAGGCGCAGGCCGATGGCAGTGGAATAGCCCACCGAACGGCTGCTGATATTGCCATCGGCATCGATCACGAAGTAAGTCGGGAAGCCACGGATTTCCCAATCCCGTGCGGTGACGTCACTGCCCAGCAGCACCGGCAAGACGATGCCGGTCGAGGCAACAAACTCACTGACTTCCTGCACGCTGCCATAGTCCAGGGCAATGGCAGTGGCCCATTGGATGGAGCCATCCAGCACTTGCTCGTCCAGGTTGCTGATGCTGTGGCGACACACTCCGCACCAGGGCGCGAAGAAATACACCACGCCGGCCGAGCCAGGTTGGATGGCTGGAACATGGCCCAATCCATTCGCCAATTCCCCGCTCGCCGCCGGCAATGTTGCCGGGCGTCCGGTTTCGGTATCCGCCAGCAGCGGCAACCGTGTCGGCCGCGCCGCTTCGCCAATGGGCAGTTCGCGGGTTTGCCAGGCGTGTATGCCCCACATCACCACCAGCAGGCAAGCCAGGTCGAACGACAACGCCAGCCAGTACCGCGAACGCAGGTTTTTCCAAGCCGCAATCAATCCATTCATCGTGAGCATGCAATCATCTTTCAGACATGGCCGGGCGGCGGTTCGCCCCACAACAGCGCATCCAGTGCGCCCTGGTAGCCGAAGCGTTTGAGGTCGATGGAGTCACCTGTGAATTTCACACCCTCTTTTTCCAGTTTCCGTTTCTGCTCGGCGTGGAAAGGGCTGTCGGCGGGAAAGGAGATCCTGCCTTGCGAATTGATCACCCGGTGCCAGGGCAATCTCTCACCCTTGGGCGCGTAACGCATGGCCATGCTGACACGCCGCGCTGATCCGCCGGGACCAGCCAGGCGGGCAACTTCCCCGTAAGTCAGCACATGGCCACGTGGTATGCCCTGGATGACCTGGCAGACGTTCAGTGCCCAGGTTCTGAATTCGGTTTTTTCCGGGTTCACATCTTCCATAAGGGTTTCAATTCCGGACTGACTGCGGTGAGGGTTCCCGCCCGGCATTCATTTTAGCGCCGAAGCGGCTGACAATCTGCCCATGTAAACGCTAGTATCCTCAAACTGATTTCCATGGGAACCCGAACATGAGCACACAACCCGACACGCGCTTCCGCCGCTTGCGAGAAAAAGGCAGCAAGGACTTCCGGTTGGCCTGCGGAATCATCGATGCCGCAAAAATCTGCCATGTAGGTTTTGCCGTGGATGGACAGCCCTATGTTTTGCCCATGGCCATGGCGCGTGACGATAGAATCCTGCTGATTCACGGCTCCATTGCCAGCCGCCTGATGAAAAGCCTGGATGCCAGCCTGCCCTGTTGTGTGACCATTACGCATCTCGATGGGCTGGTGCTGGCGCGCTCTGCCTTTAACTCATCCATGCATTACCGCAGCGTGATGGTGTTTGGCGTTGCCCGGGCCGTCACTGATTTTGCCCGCAAGGAACGTGGCCTCAACCTCCTGACCGAACATCTGCTGCCTGGCCGCCTCGCTGACATCCGCCCTTCCACGCGCAAGGAAATCAACGCGACCATGTTGCTGGCGCTGCCGCTGGATACCTTCACGGTAAAAATCGGCAACGGGCCACCGGATGATCCGGTGAAAGACCTGGAGTCACGCGCCTGGGCCGGCGTGGTACCTCTGCAGATCAAGGCCGGCAAGCCGGTACCCGCGCCCGACCTGGCAGAAGGCATCCCGGTGCCGGCCTATGTGCGCAAGCTGAAATAAGAATCGGCTTGCGCACCCTGTTTTGCATCGCGCCATGCGCTGCAATTCAATTTACTTCCCTTCAGGAGATTTTCGCCGCGCGCTCGCTGCAGCTTCCTGGCTGGCGGTGAGTATGCCCCGCAGAATATTGACTTCGTTCTGGTCAGGCCGCGCGCGGTTGAACAGGCGGCGCAAGCGCATCATGAGTTTCTTCGGCTGGGCCGGATTCAAAAAGCCGGTATCCAGCAGCGTTTGCTCCAGGTGCTCGTAGAAGCGTTCCATCTGCAAGCCATCCACCGGCTCGTGCTCCGGCAGCGGGACTGCTGGAGCACTTCCACCCAACGCTGCCATACGTAACTCATAGCTGAGCACCTGCACCGCCTGGGCCAGGTTCAGCGAGGAGTATTCCGGGTTGGCGTTGATATGCACCAGCCAGTTGCAGCGCTGCATTTCCTCATTGGTGAGGCCATAGCGTTCGCGCCCGAACAACAAGGCCACTTCATGCTGCCTGGCTTCAACCATGGCCTGCTGCGCTGCGTTGCGCGCGTCGAACTGTGGCATGGCCAGGCTGCGGAGGCGCGCGCTCGTACCCAGCACCAGCCCACAATTCTCCAGCGCTGATTCGAGTGTTTCGTGAACCTGCGCGTGCTGCAGCAGGTCATCCGCGCCGGAGGCAAGCGCGGTGGCATCGGCGTCCGGGAACTTCTTCGGCGTGACGAGGTGCAGGTTGGTGAGACCCATCACCTTCATCGCACGCGCCGTGGCGCCGATGTTGCCGGGGTGTGTGGTATTGATCAACACCACCCTGACTCTCGCCAGCATGGACTCGATATTCCCGGCCTCATCCTGCAGTTCGCCCTGCAACCCCAGCTGCTCCCCGGCCCGGGTTTCGTGTTGCGGCGCGGGAGGCCCGCTTCTGGTATTCTCTGCCGTCCTCTTCTCAATCATTCGAACACCATGACTCATTCGGTCGTTAACGTTGCCGTCAGCGCAGCCCAGGCTGCGGGCGAAATCATGCGCAGGCACTTCCAGAAGGTGGAGTCCATTCCGGTAACACGCAAGGCGCGGCATGATTATGTAAGCGAAGTGGATCATGCCTGCGAAGCGGAAATTGTACGGGAAATCAAACGCTACTTCCCCGACCATGCTTTCCTGTGCGAAGAGGGTGGAGCAACCGGCAGTGGCGATATCGTCTGGGTAATCGATCCGCTCGATGGCACCAGCAACTACCTGCATGGGCTACCGCATTTTGCAGTCTCCATCGCCCAGCAGGTGAAAGGCCGCACGGAACACGGCGTGGTTTACGACCCGATGCGCGATGAGTTGTTCACCGCCAGCCGCGGCGGCGGCGCCTACCTCAACAACCGGCGCATACGGGTGTCACCCCGTGCTGAACTGGAAGGCGCGGTCTTCGCCACCGCGTTTCCATTTCGCCAACGCAAGAAGTTGCCGGCGTTCGGACGCGTATTCCAGGCGGTGTTCGAAAAGGCCGAAGACTTTCGCCGTGCGGGAACTGCCAGCCTGGACCTCACCTGGGTGGCAGCCGGAAGAATGGATGCCTACTTCGAAGTTGGATTGAAGCCCTGGGATGTCGCGGCCGGTGCATTGATAGTCCGTGAAGCCGGTGGCGTGGTGGTGGATTTCCAGGGCAACGATGATGTCGAGAATGCCGCCACTCTGTTGGCGGCGCCATACAAACTGATCACTCCACTGCGGCAAATCATCGACAAGCACTGGCGCTGAAGAATTTTTTCTTGCCGTATTTTTCGTCCGCCCTTTTTCATGCAAAAACTTTTTTCTCGCTTCAAAGACCAGCAAAACGGTTTGTAGTTTTTCTTCAAACTAAATCATCGAGCGCATTCTTCCAAAAAAAAATTTGCAAAAATATGTCATGAAATGTTGCGCGAAACATTGCGAAGTTTATAATCACGCTGTGGTTCATGCTCCGTGCTTCTTCAGGTCAGTTGTTGTAGCAGTTCATGACCAGGAAAAGTTGGGAGTAAGACTACACAGACCAGGGATCGCAAATGACCAATAGGGAATCGAAACTGGTCTCCACAACTACCCGACCGGAGAAGGAGTGAATAATGGCTACAAAGAAAGCGTCAGGAAAGAAAGCAGCCGCTAAGAAAGCGCCTGCCAAGAAGGTTGCAGCTAAGAAGGCACCAGCGAAGAAAGCTGCTGCCAAGAAAGCTCCAGCCAAGAAAGCTGCGGCAAAGAAAGCACCAGCCAAAAAAGCTGCTGCCAAGAAAGCCCCAGCCAAGAAGAAAGCACCAGCTAAAAGAGCTGCAGCCAAGAAAGCACCAGCCAAGAAGGCCCCGGTGAAGAAAGCTGCCAAGAAGGCTCCGGCGAAGAAAGCCGCTGCCAAGAAAGCTCCAGCCAAGAAAGCCGCTGCCAAAAAAGCTCCGGCCAAGAAAGCTGCTGCCAAGAAAGCTCCGGCTAAGAAAGCTGCTGCCAAGAAAGCTCCAGCAAATAAAGCCGCCAAGAAGAAGTAAGAAAGAGTGTAAGCCCTTACTCCGCGCGGCCCCTGCCGCGCGGGGCGGGTCAGATCCCGTCCAGCTTGTCCCACCCTTCCTTTCATCACCCATTC
>CBFGWJ010000112.1:0-6656 GCA_965652335.1 uncultured Gammaproteobacteria bacterium
TCGAAAACCGCACCACGTTGGAATCATCCAGCGGCGCGTCCACTTCGTCCAGCAGGCAGAACGGAGCCGGATTCAGCTGGAAGATCGAAAACACGAATGACACGGCAGTGAGTGCCTTCTCGCCACCCGACAGCAGGTGAATGCTGCTGACGCGCTTGCCGGGCGGGCGCGCCATGATGCTCACGCCGGTGGTCAGCAGGTCATCGCCGGTCAGTTCCAGGTAGGCATGGCCGCCACCAAACAGCCGGGGGAATATTTCCTGCACACCCTTGTTGACCTTTTCAAAGGTTTCCTTGAAGCGCGTGCGGGTTTTGCGGTCGATTTTTGCGATCGCCTCTTCCAGCGTGGCCAAAGCCTGGCAAAGGTCGGCATCCTGCGCGTCCAGGTAATCCTTGCGCTTTTTCTCTTCTTCGTATTCCTCGATGGCCGCCAGGTTCACCGGCTCCAGCCGCGTGATTTTTTCCTGCAGGCTTTCCAGCTCGGCCGCCCAGGCATCAGCATCGGCATCTTCCGGCAGCGCCGCCACGATCTCGGCGGTGTTGCCGCCCAGTTCCTCAACCTGGCGCTGCAGCGTACGCGTGTTCAGTTCCAGCTCCTGCTGGGCCAGGCGGAAACGCTCCAGTTCCGCGCGGATCTCGTCCGACTGCTGGATGGCTGCCTGGCGGTCCCCGTCCTTCTGGCGGTACTTTTCTTCCAGCTCCTGCAGGCCGGCACGGGCTTTGGCCAGGCGCTGCTCGGTTTCGACGCGGCGCTTCAGCAGTGCGTCCATCTCCGCCTTGTGCGCCTGTTGCGGGTCCTTCACCTTGGCAATTTCTTCACTCAGGCTGACATAACGCTGCTGTAACTGGCTCAGCTGCGTATCCATACGTTGCAGCGACTGCGTGAGTGAATCCAGGCTGGCGCGACGCGATTCGGCCTTGAGGGCGAACTCGTGGCGCTTTTCGCGAGCTGCCCTGGCTTCGGCACGGGCGGTTTCACGCCGTTGCAGCAATTCGGCGCGCTGGCTGTCCAGGCGCGAGCGATCCTGCTGCAGCACATTCATGCTCTCAACCGACTGTTCCACTTCCGCGCGGGCCGCCTTGACGGCAGCCTCGTCCTGCTCGAACTGCTGGCGCAACTCCGCGCTTTCCGCGGCAATGGTTTGCTGCCGCTTGTCCAGCATCTGGATGTTGTTGCGGCGGCTTTGCGCCTGGCTCTCGATTTCATTGCGGCGGCGGTGCAGCTGGTTGGCCTCGGCCTGCTGTTCGCGGATTTTCAGCTCGAGCTGCGCCAGCGCTTCGCGCTCGGCTTCAATCGCCTGCTGCGCCGCAGCGACTTCAGGTTCGAGCTGCTCGAGCTGCTGGCGCAGGCCGGCAATGGCCTTCTCGCGCGCCAGCATGCCTTCTTCGCCGGGCTTGCCGCGCGCCACACGCACCCAACCTCGCCCCAGCCATTCGCCGTTGCGGGTCAGGAAGGACTGGCCTTCGGCCAATTGCCCGCGGTCGTTCCAGGCCTGTTCCAGCGTATCCGCACAGCGCACCTGGTTCAGCCAGCGCAGCACCACATCCGGCCCCGTGACATTCTCGGCGAGGCTGCCGGCCACTGGCTGGACCCCGCCCGTGCTGATGTCCAGCAGGTCAACGACCGAATCTTCCAGTTCCGCCAGGGCCCTGACCCGTTCGCTGCTCTCTTCGCTGACGATGGACTGCAACCAGTGGCCCAGCACCACCTCGGTGGCGGTTTCCCAGCCTTGGCTGACCTTGATCAGCTTGGCCAGCCGGGGCGCCTTGCTCAGGCCCTGCTGTTCCAGCCAGCGCTTGTTGTCACCGGCCGCCAGCGCCGCCGCCTGCAACGACAGCAGCGATTCGAGTTTGCCCTCGCCGGTATGCAGGTCACGCTGTTTCTGCTGCGCCGCCTTTTCGGCGTCCCGCAGCGCTGCCTGGCGCTTGCCCAGGTCATGGCGCAGCGCTTCCAGCGCCTGCTGCTGTTCCGCTTCCCGCGCGGCCAGCTGCTTTGCTTCCTGGTCGAGTTGCTCCAGCGCCTGCAGGATTTCGGTGGTATCGGCGCCGGCTGTTTCCTGTTGCAGCGTTTCCAGCCGCCGGGAGCTTTGCAGCATGCGCTGTTCCAGGCTGCTGATCTGGGCCCGCTGCAAGTCAGCCTGGCGTTGCGCGTCGGCGCTGCGCTGATGGTGCTGTTCAAAGTTTTCCTGCCAGGCCTGGACCTCGGCTTCAACCGCCTGCAGGGTTTCGTTGGCGGCTTCCTCCAGGCTGAGGGCGTGCTTCAATGCCGGTTCGACTTCCGCCAGGGCGCTGGTCAGCTCTTCCACCTGTGCGCGATCCAGCACGATGTGTTTTTCAATATCATTCAGCGCGGTGGAGGTTTCCTCGAACTCGGATTTCTGCCGCGCATGCAGTTCACGGGCATGCTGGATGGCCTGTTCGAGGCGGGCGATTTCACCACCGACGGTGTACAGCTCGCCCTGGATTTCGCTGAATTGCTCGTTGGACTGGTTCTGCTGCTGGTGGATTTCTTCCAGCACCGCTTCAGCCGCGCGCTGCGCCGCCACACTCTGCTGCAGGCTGGTTTCGAGCCTGGCCAGGCCCTGCAGGCCGGTCTCGGCTTCGGCCTTTAGGTCGCGCCAGCGCAGGGTCAACAGCCTGGAATCCAGTTCGCGCTTTTCCTGCTTGAGCCGGCGGTAGCGATTGGCGGCAGCGGCCTGCCGCTGCAAACGGTTGATGTGCTTGCCCACTTCCTCGCGCAGGTCGGAAAGTCGCGCCAGGTTGTCGCGGGTGGACTGGATGCGGTTCTCGGTTTCACGGCGGCGTTCCTTGTAACGCGAAATGCCGGCGGCTTCTTCCAGGTGAGCGCGAATTTCTTCCGGACGCGCCTCCACCACCTCCGAAATCATGCCCTGCTCGATGATGGAATAGCTGCGCGACCCCAGGCCCGTGCCCAGGAACAGGTCCTTCACGTCTTTGCGACGCACGCGGCTGCCATTGAGGAAGTACAGCGACACGCCATCGCGCGACACCTGGCGCTTCACCGAGATTTCATTGTATCCGGCGTAGCTGCCGCCCACCCTTCCGTCAGAATTGTCGAACAACAGCTCAACCGTCGCCGTACCCACCGGCTTGCGGGTGGAGGAGCCGGAGAAAATGACATCGGCCATCGATTCGCCACGCAGCATCTTGGCCGAGGCCTCGCCCATCACCCAGCGTACCGCGTCGATGATGTTGGATTTGCCGCAACCGTTGGGGCCGACGATGCCGGTCAGGTTGGTAGGCGCATAGAAAGTGGTGGGGTCGACAAACGACTTGAAACCCGCCAGTTTGACCGCTGTCAGCCTCATGCGCCTGCCGCTCCCGCCAAAATCGTGCCGTGCGCCGGCCGGTTTGGATAACCGGGTTGCGGCTGGATTGTTCTGTATGCCATGGTCAGTATCTGGCCTGCCAGCCGGGTTGAAGGCTGCTGCCGCATTGAATGTTGTTTCATGAACTCGCTAAACTGCGTCGATTGCTGTTTGTGGTTTTTGAGATTTTTTAAATTAATTTTATAAATTCAGGTACTTGCCGTGAGCACTCGACCCAGCACTGAACTGGAGGTATTTCCGAATCCCAAACCGTCGCGGGATTATACCATCCGGATTGAAACTCCAGAATTTACTTGTCTCTGCCCCAAGACCGGCCAGCCGGACTTTGCCACGCTGCTGCTGGAGTATATTCCCGATCAGCGCTGTGTCGAACTGAAATCGTGGAAATTATACCTGTGGAGCTACCGCGACCAGGGCGGTTTCCATGAAGACCTGAGCAATAAAATCCTCGATGACCTGGTGGCGGCGCTGGACCCGCGCTACATGCGGCTGACGGCCAAATTCAATGTCCGGGGCGGGGTTTACACGACTGTGGTGGTGGAACACAAGGCCGAGGGCTGGAGCGGTTCGGCCGGTCGGGATTGACCACCTTCGGCACGCTGCGCTGTCGCAGGCGCGGGTAGCGAATGGGCAGGATATTTGCCTTTGACGAACGGCGGAACGCACATGCGTTCTGGCTTGGCACCCTGATGGTCACGGCCGGCGTCATCCTGCACCTGCCCATGTTCCTAATGGCCCGGCATTTCGATTATGTGATGGTCGGCATGCCGATGGATGCGGGCATGTTGTGGGGCATGGCCCTCATCGTCCTGGGCGTCGCCCTCTCCTGCTGGGGCCTTTTGCCCAAAGTCATCCCGGATGCGAATCGGGTGATCGAAGACATCACTCCGCCTGAAGATGCACCCATGACCCGCAAACACTGGTGGGTTACCGCGCTGCTGGGGCTTGCCCTGGTCATCGACATCATGAAACCTGCCAGCCTTGGGTTTGTGACCCCGGGCATGCGGAGTGAATATGGCGTTGACGACAGTATGGTCGCCTGGCTGCCGCTGGTTGCGCTGGTTGGAACCGCCATTGGTTCCCTCATCTGGGGCGCTCTGGCCGATGTCTACGGCCGTCGCGCCACCATCCTGTTGTCGTCTGTGTTGTTCATCGGAACCTCAATATGTGGCGCCATGCCAGGTTTCTGGTGGAATGTTTTCATGTGCGGCCTCATGGGCCTGGCGGCCGGCGGCATGTTGCCGGTGACCTACGCCCTGCTGGCGGAAATACTGCCGACGCGCCACCGCGGCTGGTGCCTGGTCCTGGTCGGGGGAGCCGGCGCAGTGGGCGGTTTTCTCGCAGCCAGCGCCCTGTCCGCATGGCTGCAACCGGAATTCGGCTGGCGCATCATGTGGTTCCTGAACCTGCCGACCGGTCTGATTCTGATTGGCTTGAGCCCGTTCCTGCCGGAATCCGCGCGCTTCCTGCAACACATGGGCCGCGGCGAGGAAGCCAGGCTAATGCTGGCCAGCTTTGGAGTGACTGCCACACACCCTGTTCCCGCTGAGACAGGCAAGGCATCACCGAAAGAACTGTTGCAACCCGAAGCCGGGCCAGTGCAGCCGGTCATTACCTTCGCCCTGACATTGACGGCGCTGGCATGGAGCCTGGTCAATTTTGGACTGCTGCTGTGGTTGCCCGGTGAACTCGTGTCGGAAGGGCGAACCGTCAGTGCCGCCAGCTCGCTCATTGCGCATTCCACCCTGCTGGCTGCGCCTGTCATCCTGGTATGCACCTGGCTGTACAGTCGATGGAGCACCAAGGGCTCGCTGGTGCTGATGTTGTTCCTGATGTGCGCTGGATTGCTGGGTTTTCTTGCCCGAAGCGCCGGTATCGCCGCACTGGCCAACCCTCTGCCCACCCTGACCGTGCTGGTGGTTGGTTCCTGCGGGCTCATCGCGATCCTGTTGCCTTACGTTACCGAAAACTACCCGACACGGGTACGCGCCCGGGCAACCGGCTGGATTGCAGGCTGCAGCAAGTTCGGTGGCGTTTTCGCCCAGGCCATGGCGGTACTGGGGGCTGTGCCGAAGTTTGGCACGGTGGCGCTCCTGATCGTCTTTCCAGGCGCTGTTTCACTCGCCCTGATCAGTTACTGGGGCCGGGAAACACGAGGCAGTGACTTGCGAACCCTGGAAGCCGGCCGGGCCGGCACGGGAAACGCCTCCGGGACGGATTGAACCCTACGGGACGGATTGAACACTGCACGGTTGGCTGGCGCCAATTAGCGAGAGTGCCCATCAAGCTGGGACCCGGCATTGTCCAGGCGCCCGAACGACCAGAATCCCTGCTGCGGAATAATCTGTTGTCAGGGAGCGTCCGCTTCGATGGCCAGCGCGTGGATGTCGGTTTGCATCATGTCACCCAGCGCTTCGTACACCAGACGATGGCGCTGCAGCGGGGACAGGCCGGTAAAACGCCCACTGACGATGTGCAGCCGGAAATGGCCACGGCCGTCTCGCGCCCCGGCATGCCCCACGTGATGATGGCTTTCATCTGCTATGTCAAGCACCGATGGTTCCAGTGCTTGCTGCAGGAGTTCCTGCATTCGCGCAAGGCGTTCGGCCGTAACTTCAGTTGCAGGACTCATTTCGGCATCACCCGGTTAAACGGGCTGACTTCCACCCGCTGATACACTCCGGCGGCCACGTAAGGGTCAGCATCGGCCCATTCCCGGGCAGCTGCCAGCGAATCGAAGTCCGCCACGATCAGCGACCCCAGGAAGCCAGCCGGTCCGGGATCGGCCGCATCGATGGCCGGTCGGGGACCGGCCAACAACAGCCGGCCTGCATCAAGCAGGTCCTGGACGCGAGCGAGGTGTGCTTCCCGTGCCTGCCGGCGAAGCGGCAGGCTGCCGGGAGCATCGTGCGAGTAGATGATGTACCACATGGTGAGGCCTCCTGTACTTTTTTCAACATTCTAACGCATGGGGCAATCGCGCTGCCGACCTCGCGGATTGTCGCGAGCGTGGCTCGCTCCTACGGGAAAGGCCAAGAAACGGTTGTAGGAGGCAGCCATGCTGCCGAAGTCCAATATGCTCGTCACGGGCTTGGGCCGCGGGGCGTCTGCGGGTCGCGCGCAATCGCCTCCTGAATTAGAATGGCGCGTTGCTTACCGCATTCGAAATCGGGGCCTCTCCACCGGCCTCGGCAAAGCTTTACAGGCACAAAGGATCTTATGAGCGAGAGACTGGAAGTCCGGGCGGAAGGACCCAACCCGCGCCACATCGACCACATGGTGGCCGTGCTGGTGCGCGGCGGCCTGA
>CBFGWJ010000113.1:0-6652 GCA_965652335.1 uncultured Gammaproteobacteria bacterium
CGGCGGGAGCTTCGCTGGTCAGGCTTTCTTCTTCGGGATGTAAAGGTCCGTAATCGTACCGTCGAAGATTTCGGCGGCCATGCCGATGCTTTCCGACAGTGTCGGATGCGGGTGGATGGTCAGGCCGATGTCACCGGCTTCGCAATCCATCTCGATGGCCAGGGTACACTCCGAAATCAGGTCGCCGGCATGCGGGCCGACGATGCCGGCGCCGATGATGCGTTTGGAGCCTTTGTCAAACAGCAACTTGGTGAAGCCCTCGCTGCGGGCAATACCCAGGGCCCGGCCACTGGCAACCCAGGGAAACTTCACCGCCTCGAAGGCCAGGCCGTCTTTCTTGGCCTGGAGTTCGGTAACCCCAACCCAGGCCACTTCCGGGTCGGTGTACGCCACCGACGGAATCACGCGGGCATCGAAATAACTCTTGTGGCCGGCGCAGGCTTCCGCTGCGACTTTGCCTTCATGCGTGGCCTTATGCGCCAGCATGGGCTGGCCGACGATGTCGCCGATGGCAAAGATGTGCGGCACATTCGTGCGCATCTGTTTGTCAGTCGCAATGAACCCGCGTTCGCTGACCTCGACACCTGCCGCTTCAGCGCCGATTCCTTTACCATTGGGGACGCGGCCAACAGCCACCAGGATACGGTCGAAGGCATCGGTGTCCGGGGCTTTGGGGCCTTCAAAATGGGCGATCAGGGCGTGATCGTCGACATCCACCCGGGTGACTTTGGTCTCGAGGAAAATGTTCTCGTACCGCTTGCTGATGCGGCTTTGCAGTGGCCGTACGAGGTCGGGGTCAGCGCCGGGCATCAGCTGCGCAGTCAGTTCCACTACGGTGACCTTGCTGCCCAGGGCGGAGTAAACGCAGGCCATTTCCAGGCCGATGATGCCACCGCCGATGACCAGCAGGCGTTTGGGGATTTCTTCCAGTTCCAGCGCGCCGGTGGAATCCATCAGGCGTGGATCGCCCCACGGCAGCCCCGGCAATTCCAGTGACTGTGAACCGGCCGCAATAATGGCCTGGTTGAATTTCACTTCCTTGATCTCTTCACCGGCCTGCACCAGCATCTCGTGCGGGCCAGTGAATTCACCCAGGCCTTCGATGACGGTTACACCCCGTTTGGCGGCCATGCCGGCCAGGCCCGAGGTCAGCTTGCCGACAACCTCAGCCTTGAAGCCGCGCAGCGCGTCGAGGTTGATTTCCGGCTCGCCAAAGCTGACGCCATGCGCCTTCATCGCCGCCGCCTCTTCAATGACCTGCGCGGTATGCAGCAGCGCCTTGGATGGAATGCAGCCCACATTGAGGCACACGCCGCCGAGTGTGGGATAGCGCTCCACCAGCGCCACTTTCAGCCCCAGGTCCGCGGCCCGGAATGCCGCAGTGTAGCCGCCGGGGCCGGCACCCAGCACCACCACGTCATATTCAAAACCGTGTTGGCCCGGCGCAGGAAAACCACCTGCCTTCTCGTTACGGGCTGTGGTTTGCTCCTCCGCTGCGCTCCCTGCCGAATCCTTGCTTGCAGGCTCGTCCGCCTGCGGGTTGGTTGCCGGAGTCTGGTCCGGCGCTTCAGCGCCAGTGGATGGTTTCTCTTCGGCCGGTGCAGAATCAGCCTCAGCCACTTCCAGGTGAAGAATCACGTCGCCCTGCGAAACATTGCTGCCCACCTGAACATTGACTTCCGATACCTTGCCCGCCGACGGCGAGGGTATTTCCATGGTGGCCTTGTCGCTTTCCAGGGTGACCAGCGACTGTTCCTGCTGCACGCTGTCACCGGGCTTGACGAGAACCTCGATTACCGGAACCGCTTCAAAGTCGCCGATGTCCGGAACCTCAACCTGGATGGTTTTGCTCATAGTGCTTTGCTCACTGTGTTCTGGCGTGGGGCCGATGGCTGCTTCAACCGCCGCTTCTCAGTTTTCGGTGGCAACCGCGAGAATCAGCGTATCGCCTTCCTGGATCATGCTGAAATGTTTCAGGAAACTCATGCCCAGCAAGGCCTGGTCACCCAGCCGATCGGTGATGGTGGCGCGCACATTGCGCAGCACCAGGGGCCCGACCTGGATACGATCCAGCCGCGTGATCCATCCCGGGACGGCGCCCGCCGCGGTCATCACCGTGATCTGCGGGCCGAAATCCAGCCCCAGCTGCCGCGCCACGGCGGACGACAGGGCCACATCGGATGCGCCCGTATCCACCATGAAATGCACTTCCGCGCCGTTGATTTCGCCCTGCGCGTAGTAGTGTCCATCGCGTTGGCGCTGCAAAACCAGCGCTACTTCGCCCCCGCTGGTCAGGATACTCTGCATCTGCCGCGTGTCGCGGGTAATGCCCTGGAACAGGGCAGTCAGGCCCAGCATCAGGGCTACGATCGCGGCCCAGTAAAGGCTTTTGCCACGTCCTCGTTCCGCTGTTTCCTGGCCTTCCATAGTCAGTTGCGGCTTCCCTTATAGCGTCAGCCGGCGCAGGTCTTCAAGCTGGCTGGCGAGGAAGCGGGTGAATCGGGCAGCTGCTGCGCCGTCTATGACGCGGTGATCGTAAGACACCGACAACGGCAACATCAGCCGCGGCTGGAACGCCTTGCCGTCCCATACCGGCTTCATGCTGGAGCGCGAAACACCCAGGATAGCCACTTCCGGTGCGTTGATGATCGGGGTAAAGCCGGTGCCGCCGATGCCGCCCAGGCTGGAAATGGAGAAGCAGCCACCCTGGATATCCGCGGGCTTCAGCTTCTGCTCGCGCGCCCGCGCGCTCAGTTCCGACAACTCACTGGCCAGTTCCATGATGCCCTTGCGCTCGCATTCGCGCAGTACCGGAACCACCAGCCCTTCTGGTGTATCCACCGCGATGCCGATGTTGAAATAGCCTTTCATGACCAGGTTTTCGCCGCTTTCATCCAGCGAGGCGTTGAATTGCGGGAACTTCTTCATCGCCGCCACGCTGGCCTTGATCAGGAACACCAGCGGCGTGAGCTTGAACCCCTGCGCTTCCGCTTCGGCCGTGTGCGCCTTGCGGAAAGCCTCCATGTCGGTGATGTCGGCTTCATCGTGCTGGGTGACATGCGGAATGCTGAGCCAATTGCGGTGCAGGTGGCCCTTGGACAGCTTCTGGATGCGCGACAGCGGCTGGGTGCTGACCTTGCCGAATTTGCTGAAATCGACTTTCGGCGCCGGCGGCAGGTTGAAGTCGGCAAAACCACTTGCCGCCGCGGTTTTGGCCGGGGCTGCTTTGCCACTCATAACCGACTTCACCAGCGCCGTGACATCTTCCGCCAGGATGCGCTGGCCTTTGCCGGTGCCTTTAACCTGCGTGAGATCCACCCCCAGTTCGCGCGCGTAACGGCGCACGGACGGGCTGGCGTAAGGCAGTGAACCCGGTTTGGCATCGTCAACCGGTGCCGCCCTGGCAGGCGAAGCAGGGCCTGAATGCTGCTCCGATGGTGTGGATTCCCTCCCGGACGATTGGGACGAAGCCTTTTTCCCAGCAGCTTCGGATTCCCTGGCCGCATCTGCATCGCCTGAAGTTTTCCCGGCAGCGGATGCCGGTTTGCCGGAATCCGTTGACGCGGGTTTCGAGGAAGATTCATTCCCTTGGGTTTCACTCACTTCAAGGATGGCGACGAGGTCGTCTTTCGACACTTCATCGCCCACGCTGAGCTTCAGTTCCTTGATCACACCGGCCTGTGGAGATGGAACCTCCATGGTGGCCTTGTCGCTTTCCAGGGTGATCAGCGACTGCTCGGTTTTCACCTTATCGCCCACGGCGACCAGCACCTCGATAACCGGCACCGCTTCAAAATCACCGATGTCCGGCACCCTGATCTCGATGGTCTTACTCACGTGGCGCTCCATTGTTCATTACCATTGCACATCCGGCCCATTCTCGCTTCATTCATGCCCGCGCCGGGTTGGCCTTGTCCGGATCCAGCCCCAGCTTTTCGCGCGCGGCCAGCAACTCACTCTGGCCAAACTGGCCCTTGCGGTACAAGGCGTAGATCGCGGCATAGGCGATATTGAACCGGTCGACTTCGAAGAATTTACGCAGCCGCTCACGCGTATCCGAGCGGCCAAAGCCGTCGGTACCCAACACGATGTAATCCTGGTTGGGCAGGAAACCGCGGATCTGGTCGGCAAAAGCGCGGACGTAGTCGCTGGCGGCAACCACCGGGCCTGGTTGGTCGGCCAGGCACCGCGTGATCCACGGAATGCGCGGTTCCTTTTCAGGATTCAGCCGGTTCCAGCGTGCGCAATCAACGCCATCACGTCGCAACTCAGTGAAGCTGGTAGCGCTCCAGATGTCAGCTGAAACGCCGAAATCCTGTTCCAGGATGTTCGCCGCGGCGATACTTTCCCGCAGGATGGTACCCGAGCCCAGCAACTGCACTTTGCGACCGTGGTCGCCGCCTTTCTTCAGCTGGTAGAGGCCTTTGCGTATGCCCTCCTCGGCGCCTTCCGGCATGTCAGGATGGGTGTAGTTCTCGTTCATCAGGGTGATGTAGTAGTACACATCCTCCTGCTCCTGGTACATGCGGCGCATGCCGTCCTGGATGATGACGGCCACTTCAAAGGCGAACGCCGGATCATAGGAAACGCAGTTGGGTATCATGCCCGACATCATGTGGCTGTTGCCGTCCTCGTGCTGCAGCCCTTCGCCGTTCAGCGTGGTGCGCCCGGCCGTGCCGCCCAGCAGGAAGCCTTTTGCACGCATGTCGCCGGCCAGCCAGGCCAGGTCGCCGATGCGCTGGAAACCGAACATGGAGTAAAAGATGTAGAACGGGATCATGGTGACGCCGTTGCTGGCGTAGCTGGTGGCCGCCGCGATCCACGACGACATGGCGCCTGCCTCGGTAATGCCCTCCTGCAGGATCTGGCCTTTCTGGTCTTCCTTGTAGAACATCAGCTGGTCGGAATCCACCGGCCTGTAGAGTTGTCCCATTGAGGAGTAGATTCCCAGTTGCCGGAACATGCCTTCCATGCCGAACGTGCGCGCTTCGTCAGCCACGATAGGCACGATGCGCGAAGCGAAGGACTCGTTGCGAAGCAGTATGGCCAGTGTGCGGACAAACGCCATGGTCGTGCTGATTTCGCGATCACCGGTGGATTTCAGCAGCGGCTCAAAGGCTGACAGATCCGGCGCGGGCAATTTTTCATATTCGGTGCGGCGTTGTGGCAGGAAACCACCCAGCTGCTCGCGCCGCTCCAGCATATACTTGACTTCCGGGCTGTCGGGCCCCGGGTGGTAATAGGGAATGCTTTCGATCTTGTCGTCCGGCACCGGCACGTTGAAGCGGTCGCGGAACTGGCGAATCGACTCGGCGTCCATCTTTTTCTGCTGGTGGGTGATGTTCTGCGCCTCGCCGGCGCCACCCATGCCATAGCCTTTCACCGTCTTGGCCAGGATCACCACCGGCCGTTCGCGCGGCTTCATCGCCAGGTCGTAGGCGGCATACAGCTTGTGCGGGTCGTGGCCGCCGCGGTTGAGGCGCCAGATGTCCTCGTCCGACATGCTGGCCACCATTTCCTTCAGCTCGGGATACTTGCCGAAGAAATGCTCGCGCGTGTAGGCGCCGCCCTTGGCCTTGTAATTCTGGTATTCGCCATCCACCGCTTCTTCCATGCGCTGGCGCAGCAGGCCGTTCTTGTCCTTGGCGAACAGCGGGTCCCAATAACTGCCCCAGATCACTTTCAACACGCTCCAGCGGGCACCGCGGAACACACCCTCGAGCTCCTGAATGATCTTGCCGTTGCCACGCACCGGGCCGTCCAGGCGCTGCAGGTTGCAGTTGACCACGAACACGAGGTTGTTGAGCTTCTCGCGCCCGGCCAGGGAAATGGCGCCCAGCGATTCGGGCTCATCCGTTTCACCGTCGCCCAGGAAGCACCAGACCTTGCGCTGCGAGGTATCGGCAATGCCGCGGTCGTGCAGGTACTTCAGGAAACGCGCCTGGTATATGGCGGTTATGGGCCCGAGGCCCATGGATACCGTGGGGAACTGCCAGTAGTCCGGCATCAGCCAGGGATGCGGGTAGGAACTCAGCCCATCACCGCCGGTTTCCTCGCGAAAATGATCCATGGCGCTTTCATCGATACGCCCCTCAAGGAACGAGCGCGCATAGATTCCCGGCGAGGAATGGCCCTGGATGTAGATGAGGTCGCCACCTCCGGGATGGTCGGGCCCACGCCAGAAATGGTTGAAACCCACGTCATACAGCGTTGCCGCGGAAGCAAAGCTGGCAATGTGCCCACCCAGTTCGCCGCCCCGCTTGCCGGCCCGCAATACCATGGCCATGGCATTCCAGCGGATGATGGAACGGATTCGGTGCTCCATTTCGGCATCACCGGGGCTGCGCGCCTCGAGGTGCGGCGGAATGGTATTGATGTAAGCGGTGGTCGCATCGTAAGGCAGGTAGCCACCGGAACGGCGGGTCTGGTCTACCAGTTTTTCCAGCAGGAAATGCGCGCGGTTCGGGCCCTCGCGCTCTATCACTGCCCGGAGCGAATCCTGCCACTCCTGGGTTTCCATAGGATCACTGTCGTGACGCAGTTTGTCTTCTTCACTACTCATGGGTTTCATCCCCTGGTCTCCATGGGCCCTGCCCTGGCCAAATCAAATACTGCCCGGTTCAGCCGCCAATCTGTTCATACGTGGCCTGTT
>CBFGWJ010000114.1:0-6642 GCA_965652335.1 uncultured Gammaproteobacteria bacterium
GGGAACCAGCCCGATCAATTATGGTGCCACCGTCAGCCACTTGCGTGCGCGCCAGGCCGTCATGATCGATCTCCCGTCCCTGGGGCTGACCGAAGCAGACCTGCTGGCCGAAATTCCCTCAGCAGCATTCGACCTCATCGCCAAGCAACGCAGCTGGGTGGAAAACAACGCCACACCTGAAGAAGTGGCGGGAATGCGCGAAAAACTGCAGGAAGGGCTGGACCAGGGCGCGCTGGGTATCGGCTTTGGCATCAATTACACCGCCGGAGCCATGCGCGAGGAAATTCTCGCCATGTTCCGCATCGCCAAAGCCAACGGCGTGATCAACTTCGTACACTCGCGCTACATGTCGGAGCTTGACTCGGGCGGCAGCGTGGACGCCATCCAGGAACTGATCGCCGATGCCGCCATAACGGGAGCGGGCCTGCACATCGTGCATATCGGCAGCAGTGGCGGCCAGCGGGTGCCCCTGCTGCTGGAGATGATCGACGATGCGCGTGATAACGGCATCGATGTCAGCACTGAAGTCTATCCCTACACCGCCTGGTCTACCTTCATCGGCGCGGCGATATTTGATGGCGATTTCACCTCGCGGCTGGGCATGAAATATTCGGATATCGAATTGCCTTCAACCGGAGAACGGCTCAACGAGGAGCAGTTCTACCGCATCCGGAACGAAGCACCCGGCACCGTGATCGTGGGCCATGCCATGGATGAGAGGAACGTGACTGCGGCGATTGCGCACCCCGGGGTGATGATCGCCAGCGACGGCATGTTCTACCTCAATGGCCGCGCCCATCCGCGCGGCGCCGGCACGTTCAGCCGGGTGCTGGGACGGTATGCGCGTGAATTACAGGTAGTCAGCCTGATGGATGCACTTGGAAAAATGAGTTACCTGCCGGCGCGTCGGCTGGAACCCATGGTGCCGCAGATGGCCCGCAAAGGCCGCATCAGTGAAGGCGCCGATGCCGATATCGTGATCTTCGACCCCGCCACCGTGTCCGACCGGGCCACCTTCGAAGAGCCTGCCCTGCCCTCCGCCGGCATCGCCCACCTGCTGGTGAACGGCATTCCGGTAATCCGCGACGGCACGCTGCTGGAGGGCGTAAACGCCGGCCAGCCAGTGCGGCGGCCGCAGTCTGATGATTAATGGGGTCGGACCTGTGCAAGTTACTGATAAATCTGGCACCTGACATCAATCCGAGGGCGTTTTTGGACCGTTAAACACCCCCTTTCCCGGGCGATTCTGGCATCTGTTCGACCAGCAGGCCTTCATTTCCCCTGAGGCTTTGCCAACGCCGAACGTCACATAGGCAATCCCTGAAAACTCAAACCCTGGATACTCAACCTCTGAAATCCGAACACCTGAGAATTCAATCCCTGAGAATTTGCGCCCGGAGAACCACCCAATGCATGTTGTACTGAACGCCACCCGATTGTTCCGCTTCGTGCTGTCGCCGGCCCTGGCCCTGCTGTGCGGAACGGCACTGGCCAACCCGGCGAATCAGAAACTTGAAGCACTGATGGAGCGCGTGTGGCAGGCGGAAATGGCCGCGTCGCCGCTGATGGCCAGCACCTTTGGGTCGAACGAAAACCGCGACAAGGTGGATGACCTCAGCGAAGCGGAGGTTCAGGCGCGCCGGGTTCGACTGGATGCTGCCCTCGGTGAGTTGGCAACCATCGACCCTGCCAGCCTCACCGGCGCCAACCCGGTGAACTACCGCGTATTCGAGTGGATGCTGCGCAACGAGCGCCACACGCTGGATTTTGACTGGTATCTGGTTACCCTGAATTCGATGGGAGGCATGCACAGCCTGTTCGCCCAGGTGGTGCTTGCCACTCCCGACAAAACCGCCAGCGATTACCGCCAGAAGCTGCAACGGCTGGAGGCCTTCAGCGGCATGGTCGATCAGTTGATCGAGCGCGACACCAAAGCCATCGAAGCCGGTTACACGCAACCCTGCGACGTGCTGGGTGGCTTTGATGATTCCATCGTCGGCTGGGCCACCGAAAAGCCCGAGGACAGCCCGTTCTATCAAAGCTTCGCAGCGATACCGGAAAAAATGGACTGGGCCGAGCGCAATGAACTGCAGCAGCAGGCGAAAAAAGTGATCGGCGATTCGGTGAACCCGGCGTTTGAACGCTACTACCAGTTCTTCCAGGAGCAGTACCAGCCCAATTGCCGAAAGTCCATCGGGCTTTCCGAAGTGCCGCGTGGCGAGGAACTGTACGGCCATTTCGTGAAGTTCTACACCAGCCTGGACACCAATCCGGAGAAAGTCCATGCACTGGGCCTGTCGGAGGTTGAGCGCATCCTGAACGAGATGCTGGCCGTCAAGGACCAGGCAGGTTTCAGCGGCAGCCTGGCGGAGTTCCGCCAGTTCCTGCAAACCGATTCGCAGTTCTACCTGGACAATGCCGAGGACTACATGCAATACGTGGCGCGCATCACCAAGGAGGCCGACCGGCGCATGCCGGAGTTCTTCGCGGTGCTGCCGCGCAACTCCTACGGCCTGCTGCCCGTGCCCGGACAGATCGCGCCCAAGGCCACCACTGCCTATTACCAGCCGGGCGCCGCCGACGGCAGCCGCGCCGGGGTTTATTTCGTGAACACCTGGGACCTCCCCAGCCGTCCGTTGTACGAACTGCCGGCACTGTCGCTGCACGAAGCGGTACCCGGCCACCATCACCAAATTTCAATACAGCAGGAACTGGCCGACCTGCCCGACTTCCGGAAGCTTTACTATTTCCATGCCTTTGGCGAAGGCTGGGGTCTCTACACCGAAAAGCTGGGCATCGAGATGGGCATGTACCGCACGCCTTACGAACACTTCGGCCGGCTGATCTATGAGATGTGGCGCGCCTGCCGCCTGGTGGTGGACACCGGCATGCACATGAAGGGCTGGACCCGCCAGCAGGCCATCGACTACATGATGGAATTCACCGGCCTGACCCTGCAGAACGTCACCGCCGAGGTCGACCGCTACATCACCTACCCCGGCCAGGCGCTGGCCTACAAGCACGGCGAGCTGAAAATACTCGAACTGCGGCAGCGTGCCGAGCAGGCCCTGGGCGAGAACTTCGACCTGCGCCAGTTCCACAGCGCGCTGCTGGGCAATGGTTCACTGCCCTTGTCCATCCTCGAGGAACTGATGGACGGCTGGATTCGGCAACAGCAGGCGCAATAGGTTTGTAGCTTTGGGGTCGGACCTGGGCAACTTGCTGAAAAGCAAGAATCTTACATCGATTCGAGTTGATTTCAGATCGTCATACACCCAATTCCCGGGTAGTTTTGGCATGTCTTCATCAGGACTCACAATCCGGTCATGCCCAGAGCCAATCGATTCCATTTCCCGGGTGCGGTGTGGCACATTACACACCGATGCCATGGCAGGCAGTTTCTGCTCAAATTTGAGCGCGACCGCTTGCGATGGAAGCATTGGTTATTCGAGGCCACGCAGCGATACAACCTTTGCGTACTGAACTACATTGCCACCAGCAATCATGTGCATTTGTTGGTTAAGGAGAATGGCCAAGCGGAAATTGCCAGAAGCATGCAACTGATTTCAGGCAGAACCGCACAAGAATATAACCAGAGAAAAAGCCGGAAAGGTGCGTTCTGGGAAGATCGCTATTTCGCAACTGCAGTGAGCACGGATCACCATCTGGTGAGGTGTCTCGTGTATCTCGACCTTAACATGGTGAGGGCCGGTGCGGTGGACCATCCTTCCCAGTGGAAGGTGAGCGGTTATCACGAAATCCAATCTCCACCGCAACGGTACAGGATTGTCGATCAGCAGGCGTTGGTTCAACTGACTCATCTGCCCGACTGTGTTGCACTCCGGGCGGCTCACCACAGCTGGATCACTCATTGCCTGCGAAGTGAGAAGCCCTCACGTCAACCGTGCTGGACAGAATCGGTTGCGGTTGGGTCTGAAGATTTTATCCGCCAGGTGCAAGTGGATTTGGGAATTCGGGCACATTATCGAAAGGTTACCAGCGATACGCCAGAGACCTTCCGAATACGCGATTGTGGGGATTTGGAATCGCCATTTCGGTGTCAATATGCCGGGTTTAAGCCAACATAAAACGCCATCTGAACTTTAATCACTTTGATTATCCGCAACCTGCACAGGTCCGACCCCAAAAATGCCATAAGCATATGCCTTCCAGGAAGTTGTAAGATGGTCGATTTTGAAAGAGGATGCCGGGATGACCAGCGCACCCGAACAACAAAGCCGACTCACCCATTTGCAGCGGCTTGAAGCCGAAAGCATCCACATCATGCGCGAAGTGGTGGCGGAAACCGACAAGCCGGTGATGCTGTACTCCGTTGGCAAGGATTCGGCTGTCATGCTGCACCTGGCGCGCAAGGCGTTTTACCCTTCGCCGCCGCCCTTTCCCCTGCTGCATGTCGATACCACCTGGAAATTCCGCGCCATGTATGAGCTGCGCGACCAGGCGGCGCGCGATGCCGGCATGGACCTGCTGGTGTACCAGAACCCCGAGGCGCTGGCGCAGGGCATCAACCCCTTTGATCACGGCCCACTGCACACCGAACTCTGGAAAACCGAGGGACTGAAACAGGCGCTGGACAAGTACGGTTTTGATGCCGCTTTCGGCGGCGCCCGCCGCGACGAGGAAAAAAGCCGCGCCAAGGAACGCGTGTTCAGCTTCCGGTCCGTCAATCACCGCTGGGACGCCAAGAACCAGCGCCCGGAACTCTGGCGGCTGTATAACGCCCGCAAGGCCAAGGGCGAATCGATCCGCGTGTTTCCTATCAGCAACTGGACCGAACTCGACATCTGGCAATACATCCACCTGGAAGGCATACCCATTGTGCCTCTTTACCTGGCCGCGCCGCGGCCCACGGTGGAACGCGACGGGTTGATCCTGATGATCGATGATGATCGCTTCCCTTTGCGTGAAGGCGAGCAGCCGGTGCAGCGGTCCATCCGTTTCCGTACGCTCGGCTGCTATCCCCTGACCGGCGCCGTGGAGAGTGAAGCCACCACCCTGCCGCGAGTGATCCAGGAAATGCTGCTCACCACCACGTCGGAACGCCAGGGCCGCGCCATCGACCACGACCAGGGCGCTTCGATGGAAAAGAAGAAGCAGGAGGGCTATTTCTGATGGCCTCGAATGCGAACACCGGCAAGCCGGCCTACCAGGCGGATGCGCTGATCGCGCAGGACATCGAGGCCTACCTGGAAACCCACCAGCACAAAAGCCTGTTGCGCTTCATCACCTGCGGCTCGGTGGACGACGGCAAGTCCACCCTGATCGGCCGCCTGCTGTACGACAGCAAGATGATTTTCGAGGACCAGCTGGCAGCCCTGGAAGCCGACAGCAAGCGCGTGGGATCGCAGGGCCAGGAGATCGATTTCGCCCTGCTGGTGGACGGCCTGGCGGCGGAGCGCGAACAGGGCATCACCATCGATGTAGCCTACCGGTTTTTCACCACCGAGCGACGCAAGTTCATCGTGGCCGACACACCGGGGCATGAACAGTACACCCGCAACATGGTCACCGGCGCATCCACAGCCGACCTGGCGGTGATCCTGATCGATGCGCGCCAGGGCGTGCTGACGCAAACCCGCCGCCACAGTTACCTGGTCAAACTGATCGGCATTCGCAACGTGGTGCTGGCCATCAACAAGATGGACCTGGTGGATTACAGCGAAGATCGTTTCAACGAGATTGCCGCCGACTACCGCGAGTTTGCCGGCAGCATCGGCATCGAGGAATTCCTGGCCATTCCCATCTCCGGCCTGCGCGGCGACAACATCACCACGCGCAGCGCCAACACGCCCTGGTACACCGGGCCGAGCCTGCTGGAGCACCTCGAGACGGTGGAAGTGGACGCCGAGCGCATGGCCCGCCACGAGTTTCGCATGTCGGTGCAGTGGGTCAACCGGCCCAACCTGGACTTCCGCGGCTTTGCCGGGCTCATCAGCTCCGGGCGCATCAGGCCGGGTGACCCGATTCGCATCCAACCCTCAGGAAAAACCTCCACGGTGCGGGAAATCGTCACGTTTGACGGTTCCCTGGATGAAGCCGTGGCGGGCCAGTCCATCACCCTGCGACTCAGCAGCGAAGTGGACTGCTCGCGCGGCGATGTCATCACCGCTGCCGATGCGCCGGTGGAAGTGGCCGACCAGTTCGAAGCCACACTGGTGTGGATGGACGAGACTGAAATGCTGCCGGGCCGGCCGTACTGGCTGAAGACCGGTTCCAGCACCGTGTCGGCCACGATCACCAAGCCCAAATACGAGATTGACATCAACACCCTCGCGCACGAAGCGGTCGATACGCTGGCGCTCAATGCCATCGGCATCTGCAATATTTCACTGGACCGCGCCGTGCCGTTCGAGAGCTATGCGGGCAACCCCGACCTCGGCGGATTCATCCTGATCGACCGCATGACCAACCGCACCGTGGCCGCCGGCATGATCCACTTTGCACTGCGGCGCTCACAGAACATTCACTGGCAGTCGGTGGACATCTCGCGTGAAGCGCACGCGGCACAAAAAGCCCAGGTACAGAAAGTATTGTGGTTCACCGGCCTGTCCGGTTCCGGCAAGTCCACCATCGCCAACCTGGTGGAAAAGAAACTGCACGCGCTGGTCAAGCACACCTTCC
>CBFGWJ010000115.1:0-6568 GCA_965652335.1 uncultured Gammaproteobacteria bacterium
GCCGCACCCGCAGCATGGGCGAACCCGGCCAGTACAACGTGGTGTTCCAGTACAAGCAGCGCGATGTAGGCCTTGAAGCGGGCAGGATTTCGCGCCAGTTGCTGCTCGGCCTGCTGCCGGCGGAACTCAAGGCCGAACTGGCCGAGGAAATCGAAGCCGATTTCGATTTCGAATCCGAAAAGACTTCCTTCATCCGCTTTGCCCAGCGCAAGGAGTTCGGCCCCAGCACGCAGTCGCTGGTGAATGCCGCCGAGGAGCGCGGCATACCCTGGTTGCGGCTCAACAAGTACTCACTGGTACAATTTGGCCACGGCCGCTTGCAGCAGCGTATCCAGGCTACCATCACCAGCAAGACCCCGCACATCGCCGTCGAAATCTCCTGCGACAAGGAAGAAACCCACAACCTGTTGCGCGACCTTGGGCTACCGGTTCCCCAACAGAAAGTCGTGCAATCCGAACGTGAAGCGCTGCGGGCCGCGCGGCGCATCGGCTTTCCGGTGGTGGTGAAGCCGCTGGATGCCAACCACGGCCGCGGCGTATCCATCAACCTCACCGACGACGAGCAGGTGGCGGCCGCCTTTGAAGTGGCGCTCAAAAGCGCCCGCGGCAGCAGCGTGCTGGTGGAAAGTTTCATCACCGGCATGGACCACCGCATGCTGGTGGTGAATGGCGAACTGGTGGCCGTGGCCAAGCGAGTGCCGGGTCATGTGGTGGGCGACGGCCAAAGCACCATCGCCGAACTGGTCGACATCGTCAACCAGGACCCGCGGCGCGGCATCGGCCATGAGAAAGTCCTGACCCGGCTGGAACTCGATCACCAGGCCGAGCAGTTGATGAAAAAGGCCGGCATCGATGCCGAAACCGTTTTGCCGGCGGGCGAGACCTTTTTCCTGCGTTCCACCGCCAACCTGTCCACCGGCGGCACCGCCATCGATGTCACCGACACCGTGCACCCTGACAACCGCCAGATGGCGGAACGCGCGGTGCGGGCGCTGGGGCTGGATGTGGGCGGCGTGGATTTCCTCATTCCCGACATCACCGAATCCTACAAGGACACCGGCGGCGCCATCGTCGAGATCAATGCCGCGCCCGGCTTCCGCATGCACGTGGCGCCCTCCGAGGGCCAGCCCCGCGATGTGGCCGGCAAGGTGATGGACATGCTGTTCCCGCCGGGCACCCCAACACGCATTCCGGTGGCCAGCATCACCGGCACCAATGGCAAGACCACCACCACGCGCATGCTGGCGCACATTCTCAAAACCGCCGGTCATGTGGTTGGAATGACGTCGACAGATGGCGTTTACATCGATGGCCGCCTGACCGTGAAGGGCGACATGACCGGCCCCAGTTCCGCGCACATTGTGTTGCGCGACCCCAGCGTGGACATCGCCGTGATGGAAACCGCCCGTGGCGGCCTGCTGCGTTCCGGCCTGGGCTACCGGCGCTGCGACGTGGCCGCCTGCCTGAACGTGGCGGCCGATCACCTCGGCCTGCACGGCGTGGAAACACTGGAACAGCTGGCGGAAGTGAAACGCATCGTGATCGAGGTGGCGCGCAACACCGCCGTGCTCAACGCCGACGATGTGCTGTGCCTGCGCATGGCGGATTACACCGAAGCCGAGCATCTCTGTTATGTAACACTCAATCCGGCGCATGCGCTGGTGAAAGAACACATCCGCGCCGGCGGCCGGGCCGTGGTGCTGGAGCAGGGCATGAACGGCGACATGATCACCCTGTACGACAACGGTACGCATTTCCAGCTGCTGTGGACGCACCTCATTCCCGCCACCATGGACGGCAAGGCTACGCACAATGTGCAGAACGCCATGTTCGCCGCGGCACTGGCTTACAGCCTGGGCAAGTCGCTGGACGATATCCGCCACGGCCTGCGCACGTTCAATACGAGCATTTTCCAGGCACCGGGTCGCATGAACGTGTTCGACGAGCATCCGTTCCGCGTGATCCTGGATTACGGCCACAACGCCGCCGCCATCCACAGCATCTGCCAGCTGGTCAGCCGGCTGGATGTGCATGGCCAGAAAACCTGCGTGCTGGCCGCGCCGGGTGACCGGCGCGATGAAGACATTGTCGCCATCGCTGAACAGGCCGCCGGACATTTCGATTACTACATCTGCAAGGCTGACGATCACCGCCGTGGCCGCGGTCATGATGAAGTACCGCAGATGTTGCGCGCGGCCCTGATCAACAAAGGGGTGAGCGAATCGTCCATCGAGATCATTCCCAACGAGGTGGACGCCATCCAGACGGCGCTCGGCCGCGGCCTGGAAGGCGACCTGATCGTGATCTTCGGCGACAACATCGACCGTTGCTGGGAACAGATCATCGGGCACCAGGTGGAAGGTGGCGAGGCCAGCCGCAGGACTCCCGCCAAACCGGTGCCCAGTTTTGTCGAGAACGATCCTGATGCGTTCAAGCTGGATCCAGCGGCGGAACTGGTGCGGGACGAGCGCGGTGTGCGCCTGGCCCGGGTTGAGGAAGAGTCCGACTGAATCCGCCGGTGAGCCAAAGCTTTTGCCTTGTTGCCTGCGCCTGATGGCCTGAAGATGATTATCTGTGATCGATAGCCCGTGTCCGAAGTCTGCCTGAATCCCCCGGAGCTGCTGGACAGCCGCCGCCTGACCGGCGCCAACCTGTATTGGGACCGGCCAAGCGCCATCCTCGATGTACAACTGGACGACCGCGATCGGGATATCGTCCGGTTGTGGCGCAATGCGGCACTTGAGCTGCTGGCTGCGTGCGGAATGGCGGACCAGCAAACCCGCCAGCGCCTCCATCACGGCGGCGCCAGCCTGCTGGTCAGCGCGCCGATCGATGCGCTCTATTCCATGTGTGAACTGAACGAGCTGGCCTGGGCCCGGGCCCGGCATGAATCCGGTTTTGGCGCGCCTCCCGACCTTGAGGCCGAAATTCCGCGCCTGCGCGGCCTGTTCGTAACCGAGCGCCGGCCACGGCTGCTGGCATTGCAACAGGCGGCGCACCAGCGCGGCATACCGTTTCTCTGGGACGATGACGAGGTTTCGGTAGGCTACGGCGACGGTTGCCAGTGCTGGCCTTATGAGGCGATACCGGACGCGGGCCAGATCAGCTGGCCGGCTGCCGGCAGCATTCCACTGGGGCTGGTCACGGGCACCAATGGCAAATCCACTTCCGTGCGCATGGTGGCGGCCATCTTGAAGGCAGCGGGGTTGCGTGGCGGGCTCACCTCCACCGATTTCATCCGGGTTGGCGATGAAATCATCGATGAAGGGGATTACTCCGGTACTGGTGGTGCCCGCAGGCTGTTGCGTCACCCACAGGTGGAGGCTGCCGTGCTGGAAGTGGCGCGCGGTGGGCTTTTGCGGCGCGGCCTGGCAGTTGAGCGGGCAAATGCAGCCCTGATCACCAACGTGGCAGCCGACCACCTGGGCGAATACGGTATCAACACGGTGGCCGAGTTGGTCGAGGCCAAATTCATCGTGCACCGGGCTCTGGATGAAGCCTCGCCGCTGGTCCTGAACGCCGATGATGCCGGTATCGTCGGCCATGAACGGTATTTGCGGGAGCAGGTGGCGGGCACCAGCTGGTGGTTCAGCCTGGACGCCGGTAGTCCTCGCCTGGCCAGCGCCCGGCAACAAGGCGCAACCGTCTGCTGGCTGGAGAACGATGGCCTGTGGCTGGCGGACGCAACCGGCGCTGAGCCGCGCCTGCTCACGCCTGCCGGGAATGTCAGCGCCAGCCTCGGTGGCGTGCTGCGGCACAACCTGCAGAACGCCATGGGGGCGGCCCTGCTGGCCCTGGCCATGGGCATGCCGGAAATCGCGGTACGGCAGGGCCTGCAGGCGTTTCGCGGCGACGAACGGGATAACCCGGGCCGCGGCAACTGGTTCGAGCACAATGGGGTCCGAATCGTGGTGGATTTCGCTCACAATGCCCATGGCCTCAACGCTCTGGCCGCCGCAGTTGCGGCGCTGCAGCCAGGGCGGGTGATCATGATGCTCGGCCAGGCGGGAGACCGCAGTGACGAGTCCATCCGTGAAACCGTCCATTCGGCGCTGGCCATGCGGCCGGAAATCCTGCTGGTCAACGCGCTGCCCGGATATGAGCGAGGCCGTGGGCTGGACGACGTGCCTCGCCTGATTCATGCGGAGGCGCTGGCCTGCGGCCTGCGGCAAGACCAGCTGCGACTGCGGCCCGAGCCGTTGGCGGCTGCCCGCGAAGCATTGCGTGAAGCCCGCGCCGGTGATGTGCTGGTGCTGCTGGCGCTGACCCAACGCCGGGAAATTCTCCAGCTGGTGCATGAATACTGCGGTTCACGCGGGCAATGACCGCGGAACGGCCCGGCAAGCGCAAGTCCCGCTTTCTGCGCCGAATGGCTGAATGTATGATGTAGGCCGAAACACACTGCCTGGTTGCGCATCCCGCCATGAATGAGATATCCGCCCGTATTCTCGCCATCGAGAGCATCGCCGAACGCATGAACGATGCCCACGCGCTGGCCAGGCAACTGAGCAGCCTGCCCATTGCCGACGTGGAAATCGAGCCGGCCGTCTATTGGCGGGATCCGGGCGCCGCGGTGAGTTTCCTGGAGGCCCGCCCGCACATCCAGCTGTCCCAGGGCTACCTGGCACGCTGCCGCCAGGGTCAGTTATGCGCCACCCTCAGCCACATCAGCATGTGGGAAAAGCTGCTGGCCGGTTCGGCGGCGGGCATGCTGGTGTTTGAGGACGACATGCAGATCACGGATGAAGCCGCATTTGAGGCAATCCTGCGGGAAATACCAAGGCACCCGGAAATCGAGTTCCTGCGGCTGCACCTGTTCAAGACCTTTCGCGATGAAATCCTGGCAACCGGCGAAGATGGGCTGTTTGTCGATGATCCCTCCAAGTGGGGTTTTGCCGGCTATTACCTCAGCCGTGCAGGCGCGGAGAAGCTGCTGCAACGCTTTCGCCTGATCGATGAGAATGTCGATCTGATCATTCCCCGCATGAACCTGGCGGGCGAATTGAATTGCAAAACCGTGCGGCAGGTGGTGACGGAACATCATGCTTTTACCGGCACACGAGCCGACCTGGAGCAGCGCCATGAACTGGAACGGCGCCACGACAAACTGCAGAAATCCGCCAGCACCATCTGGACCTCTGATCGCCTGTTTGATGATGAGCCACTGCACCGGCAACTGTCCGGGCTGGCTGACCGGCATGTTCAGGAACTGCGTGAGCGGGGCTATACCACCCTGCGCAGCGTATTTGATGAGGCGACGGTGAAAAGTTGCCGCAAGCAGGTGCTGCAGAACGAAACATTGTTGAAGAATACCCGTCCCGCGGCCTCAGCCCGTCACCTGGCGGGTTTCCATCGCTTTCCGGAACTGGAGGGGATGCACTCCCAACTGGCCGGTAATGCGGTGATCCGCAGGTTCCTGGGCTACCTAAGCGAGGGCGAGCCGGTGCAGAGCATCGGTCTGAGCGATATCACCGTCAACCGGTCGCAGTGCTGGCACAAGGACCTGCTGCGGGGCCGTTTCAGCCAGTATCTCGACGAGGGAAGCATCTGGGGCGAGCAGGGCGGCGGCGTTTACAAGTTGTTGTTATACCTGCAGCCGGGTTCCGGCCTGAAGCTGGTGCGTGGTTCACACCTGGAGCCGGTTTCGCTCGATGCCGACATTTTCAGCGAACCCCGCGACCTGCGCCGCGTGGACAGTCCGGAAATTGCGATCGGTGACGTGGTGGTGATGGACATCCGCATGTCGCACCGGGGCGCCAGCGAGGAGCAATATCTTTCCGGGCTGTATGACGACAACCCGCGCATTCTCATTTCAACCGCGGTGGGCGTGACCAGCAGGCCGCTGACGCGGGCCATGGAGATCGGCAATTTCCACCGGCTGCAGGACTGGATGGAGCGTAATCCCTGAAGAGACTTTGGGGTCAGAGACAGGTGCCAGAATGATATTCCACTGGCAGGTTGTCGCGCTTGGCAGCACCTGACCCTGATTCCGGAGTCCCCAAAGCAAACCTGCACAGTCCGGGCGTAACATCGCCCGGACTGTTCTGTTGGCCTACTTGACTTTGTCTCTCAGCAGGTAAGAGCTGGGCTGCAGCACCTCATCTCCACTGAACAACGGCGTGCCGATCAGGCTGTCGCCCTTCTGGTGATCCTTGATGATGTTGATGGGCAGGATCATCGCCTGTTGGTCATTCTTTGGATCGGCCACGATCAGCTGTACCTGCAGTCTGGAACGGTCGACGTAGTACCACGTGCCGTTGCTGTAGGTCCAGAGCGTCTCGCGGCTCCAGCTTTCGGAGGGAATGCGGCTGGTCAGCACGTCAAACTGCTTCTGCTGGTGTTTCCAGGCGTCGATCGCCACGTCCACGATCTGCTGCCGGTCGCCGCCGGTGTAGCGGTCGGATGGCAGCGGGTTCTGCTGGATGATCAGCGCGCTGAGCGCCTTTTCACGCTGCGCCAGGCTGGTTTCGGTATCCGCCAGTTCTTTTGCCAGGGCGGGAGCATTCTGCGGGTCCAGCGCCTGGTAAAGCGCCAGTTTGTCGCGGGCGAAATCCATGTTCTGCGGCAC
>CBFGWJ010000116.1:0-6458 GCA_965652335.1 uncultured Gammaproteobacteria bacterium
TTTCCCGCAGGATGATGGCATCCGCTACGCGATGTCCATTGTGACGGCTGTTGGATTCGCCGTCGCCGCCTGGCTGTTCTTCAGGGCAGTCAGGTTTCTTGGCAAGCAGCGCCCCGGGTAGTGCCCTGGGTAACACCGAAGATATTTCCGCAGCCATATGCTTTGCAGTGATTGAAGGAGTGGGTTTTGAACGAGATCAGATTTGACGGCCAGGTTGTCGTTGTGACCGGTGCCGGCGGCGGGCTTGGCCGCGAGCATGCGCTGTTGCTGGCAAAACGTGGCGCCAGCGTGGTGGTGAACGACCTGGGTGGCAACGTCCATGGGGCCGGAGCGGGACACGCCCCTGCCGACCAGGTAGTCGCCGAAATCTCCGCTGCCGGCGGCAATGCGGTGGCCAATTATGACAGCGTGGCAACCCCGGAAGGTGGCCGGGCCATTGTGGCCAGTGCCGTCGAAGCATTCGGCCGGCTGGACGCGCTGGTGCACAATGCCGGCATCCTGCGCGACAAGAGCATCCTGAAGCTGGAGCAGGCGGATATCGAGGATGTACTGGACGTGCATCTCAAGGGCGCATTCTGGTTGTGCCAGCCCGCCTTCGCCGTGATGAAGGAGCAGGGCTACGGGCGCATCGTGCTGACATCGTCCGCATCGGGACTGTTTGGCAATTTCGGCCAGTCCAACTACGGCGCCGCCAAAACCGGGCTGGTTGGCCTGATGCGCGTACTCAGCATAGAGGGCGCGCGTTACGGCATCCAGGTGAACTGTGTTTCACCGGCAGCCCGCACGCGCATGACCGAGGAGTTGCTGGGGCCCCTGGCCGAGCACCTGGCACCGGCCCATGTGGCGCCGCTGGTAGCCTTTCTGTGTTCGCGCGATTGCGATTTCACCAGTGAGATCATCACCGCCGGCGGCGGACGCTTTGCGCGGGTGTTCCTGGGGCTGGCCCCCGGCTGGTATGGCGGTGCCGAGCCCGTGTCGCCGGAAGAAGTGGCCGGGCACATGGAGCAGATTCTTGACCCGGCTGGATTCACCGTGCCCAAGACCAGCCTTGACGAAGCACAGATCCTGCTGGACCTCCTTGGGGTCAAGCTCAGCTGAAGCAGTAGAATTGCAGCCACAGAATTTCTTGATCATTCGGGAGAATTGAACATGACCAATGCCGTTATCGTATCCACCGCCCGCACGCCCATCGGCAAGGCCTACCGCGGCGCATTCAACGACACCAATGGAACCACCCTGGGCGCCCATGTCATCCGCCACGCGGTAGAACGCGCGGGTGTGGCGCCGGAAGAAATCGAGGACGTGGTGATGGGTTGCGCCAACCCCGAAGGCCCCACCGGTTCCAACGTGGCGCGCCTGGCGGCGCTGAAGGCGGGCTTGCCGGTTACAACTTCCGGCATGACGCTCAACCGCTTCTGCTCCTCCGGCCTGCAGGCCATTGCCACCGCGGCCGGGCGTGTGATCAACGAAGGCGTGCCCATCACGGTGGCGGGTGGTGTTGAGTCGGTCAGCCTGGTGATGACCGAGCACTACAACACCCACCGCATGAAGGATGAGGAACTGATCAAGCTGCACCCGCATATTTTCGACAGCATGATCCAGACCGCCGAAACCGTGGCAAAGCGCTACAACATCAGCCGCGAGGAGCAGGACCAGTACGGCCTGCAAAGCCAGCTGCGTTGCGCGGCGGCTTACCAGGCCGGCAAGTTCAGTGACGAGATCGTGCCGCTGGCCACCACCAAGAAAGTAGCGGACAAGGCCACTGGCGCCATCAGCGACCAGGCGGTGCTGCTGGAAGCGGATGAGGGCCTGCGCGCCGACACCAACATCGAAGGGCTACGGGGTTTGAAAACAGTGATGGAAGGCGGCTGTATCACCGCGGGCAATGCCAGCCAGTTGTCGGACGGCGCTTCAGCCTGCGTGGTGATGAACGAGAAACTGGCCGAGCAGCGTGGGATTGAGCCGCTGGGTGTATTCCGTGGCTATGCCGTAGCCGGTTGCGAGCCCGATGAAATGGGCATTGGTCCGATCTACGCCATTCCACGCCTGCTGGAACGCACCGGCCTGAAAATGGACGACATCGGCCTGTGGGAGCTGAATGAGGCGTTTGCCGTGCAGGTGCTCTACTGCCGCGATTACCTGGGCATTCCCAACGACCTGCTGAACGTGAATGGCGGCTCGATTGCCATCGGCCATCCCTTTGGCATGAGTGGTGCGCGCATGGTCGGCCACGCCCTGATCGAAGGCCGTCGCCGAGGTGTGAAGTACGTAGTCACCACCATGTGCATTGGTGGGGGCATGGGCGCGGCGGGGCTGTTCGAAGTGCTTTAGACGCAGGATATCCAGGCCGGTGGGGTACAGGTTTCCAATTGAGGTTGATGAGCCATGTGGACCGCTGAAGTAACCCGTGTACTGCTGGTCAACTGGGCCATCCTGCTCGGCCTGGTCACGCTGTTGTGGGCCTTCTGCACCTGGCGCAGGGACACCAGTATCATCGATCGTTACTGGGGCCCGATGTGCGCAGCGCCGGGGCTGTTCACATACCTCCAGCTGGGAATTGATTCGGCCATTGCCCTGTTGCTGGTCATCCTGCCGGCTATCTGGGCTGCGCGTCTGGCCTGGCATATCACCCGCAGGAACTGGAACGCCGGGCAGGATTTCCGCTACGCTGAAGACGCCAGCCCGGCACTGACCCACGCGGCTTCGCCGCTGGCGGCGCTGGTCAAGGTGTTTTATGGGCAGGCCACCATTGCCTGGCTGGTGTCCGCGCCGATACAACTCGGGCAGTTTTACTCCGCCGGGCTTGAGCCAGGGCTGCTGGTGTGGTTGGGCATCATTGTGTGGTTGACCGGCTTTCTGTTTGAGGCGGTGGGCGACTGGCAATTGCGCCGTTTCAAGGCCGACCCGGCGAACCAGGGGCGCATCCTCGACGGGGGCCTGTGGGCCTGGACCCGTCACCCGAATTACTTTGGTGACAGCACGGCCTGGTTTGGCCTGTACCTGATCGCAGCCGCGACACCGCTGGGTGTTTACAGCCTGTTTGGCCCGCTGATGATGCTGTATTTCCTGGTGCGGGTTACGGGCAAGGCATTGACTGAAAAGCTGATGCTGGAGCGTCGGCCCGAATACCGCGCCTATGTCGAGCGGACCAGCGGCTTTTTTCCCCTGCCGCCCAGGCGTTAAATTCAGGCCTCGGTGCAAGCTTCGGTGCAGGACTTGGTGCAGGCAATGCTTCAGGCTGAAATTCAGATCTGCATCCAGGCGTAAATCAGGCCGGGCTTTTTGCCACCCAATCCGGCTGGAGCTGCTGCGCCCGGTCGCGCAGTTCGGCTTTCAATACCTTGCTGCCGACATTGCGCGGTAGCTCATCGACCTGGAATACGGCCTTGGGCACCTTGAAGCCGGGCAGGTTGCTTCGGCAATGCGCTATCAATGCCGCGCAATCGATGGCCTGGCCATTCCGGCTCACCACGAAGGCAGCGGGTACTTCGACCCAGTGCGGGTCCGGCAGGCCTATCACCGCTGCTTCCTTGACGCCATGGCAGGCTTCCAGCACGCGCTCGATTTCCGACGCCGACATGTTCTCACCGCCACTGCGGATCATGTCCTTGATGCGGTCCAGCACGTAAAGATAACCGTCGTCATCGAAGCGGCCTACGTCGCCGGTGTGCAGCCAGCCATTGCGCAGCGCCGTCGCGCTCGCTTCGGGATCATCGATGTAGCCGGCGCAGACCTTGGGGCCGCGCAGCAGGATTTCGCCGGTCTCGCCCGGTGGCAGGGGTTGATCATCGGGTCCGGCCACGATGATTTCCATGCCCTGTACCGCCAGGCCCACCGAGCCCAGCTTTTCGCGCCGGTGGCCGGCATCCACATAAGCCACACCGCCGCAGGTTTCGGTCATGCCATAGCCCTCAGTGAGTTCCGCCGTCGGAAACAACTGCAGGGATCGATCAAACAGCTCCCGCGTCACCTGGCCAAATATGATCCAGCGCATGGATGATGTGTCACAGGATTCCCACCCGTGCACTTCCAGCAGCATATTCATCATGGTGGCCACCAGCGTGGTGCCGGTGATGCGCTCTCGCGTAATGGTGGCAAGGACTTCGGCAGGATCAAAGCGCCGCATCAGCACGATACAGCCGCCGACGTGAAACAGGGTGAGCCCGGGAATATCGAAGCCGCCCACGTGGTAAAGCGGCGCCACCAGCAGCAGCCGGTCTTCATGCGTGATGCTGAATTCCACCGCATGCGCGTGCATGTTGGCCCAGCAGTTGCCGTGGGTGATGCGCACACCTTTGGGCAGGCTGGTGGTGCCGGAGGTGTACATGATGCGCAACAGGCTGTCCGGCCCGGCGGGGTAGTCTTCAACCTGCTCGCCGCGGTGTTCGGCAATCAGAGCGGGAATGGAAATGAATTCCCCCTGCAGCTGGCTGGAAAAATCCAGCCGCAGTTTCAGCTTGTGCAGGTTCGCAGCCGCCAGCGCCAGTTCGCGGAAGTCCGCTTCGCAGGCCAGGGCAACAGCGCCGCTGCGTTGAACCAGCTGCAGCAATTCGTGTGGTTGCAGGCGATAATTGAGGGGCACCAGCACCCCACCCAACCGGGCCAGGGCCAGCGACAGGATGAGGTATTCAGCGGAATTCATCGCCACCGTGGCGATGCGGTCGCCAGTCCTGATTCCCAGCCTGCGTAACCCAGACGCCAGTGCATGCACATCCCGGTTGAGCCCGGCATAGGTCCAGCGGCGCTGTTCACAGACCAGTGCCTCGCGATCATTGAATCGCCGGGTGGCCCAGTCCAGGCTGCGGCTGATGTTGATAATGGCAAAAACCCCCGTTTAATGGTTGAATCAATGTTCATTTGATAGTCTAATAATGAAAGTCACTATTCGCAACCCAAAGTGCAGGACAGGTACATCAGATTGAACTGGGAACAGGAATTGAATGAGCTGAGGCAGCGACAGGCCCTGGCTCGCGAAATGGGCGGCGCTGACAAGGTTGAGCGCCAGCACCAGAGCGGCAGGCTCACGGTCCGCGAGCGCATCGACGCGCTGCTCGACGCCGGCAGCTTTCATGAAATCGGTTCCATCACCGGCAACGGCAAGTATGACGGGAACGGCAAGCTGGTTGGCATGACGCCAACCAATTTCCTGTTTGGCCGGGGCCGCATCGATGGCCGGCGCGTTGCCGTGGCTGCCGACGACTTCACTGTTCGCGGTGGCGCGTCCGATGCGTCCATCATCGAGAAGCAGGTGGCAGCCGAGCAGATGGCACACGAACTGCGCCTGCCGCTGGTGCGGCTGGTGGAAGGCAGTGGCGGAGGCGGTTCGGTCAAGTCGCTGGAAGACCTGGGCTATACCTACGTGCCACAGTTGCCCAGCTGGGATCACGTCACGCTGAATCTGGCAACAGTTCCGGTGGTGAGCCTGGGCCTGGGGCCGGTCGCCGGTTTCGGGGCCGCCAAAATGGTCGCCAGTCACTATTCATTGCTGGTCAGGAAGCAGGCGCAGATGTTTGTGGCCGGCCCGCCGGTAGTGGCAGCGGTGGGACAGAACCTCAGCAAGGAGGAACTCGGCAGCAGCCGCATCCATGCCAGTAATGGCGCGGTGGATGATGAAGTTGAATCCGAGTTCGAGGCCTTTGAGCGAACCCGCCGCTTCCTGTCCTACCTGCCGCCTTCGGTTTATGAGCTGGCGGAGCGGGGCCCGCAAAAGGATGACCCCAATCGCCGTGACGACTGGCTGATCAACGCCGTGCCGCGTGACCGCCGCGAGGTGTACCGCATGCGGCCCATCATCGAGTCGCTGGTGGACAAGGGCAGCTTCTTTGAAATCGGCAAACTGCACGGCTGTTCCATCATCACCGGGCTGGCGCGCTTTGATGGCTGGCCGGTGGCGCTGGTGGCCAGCGACCCGTTTGTGGTGGGTGGCCTGTGGACGGCGGCCAGCGCCGCCAAGCTGGAGCGCTTCGTGAGTTTCGCCGAAACCTTTCATTTGCCAGTGGTGCACCTGGTGGATAACCCGGGCTTCATGATCGGCAAGCAGGCCGAGGAGGAAGGCACCATCCGCGTGGGCGTCCGCGCGCTGAGCGCGGTTTACCAGGCCACCGTGCCCTGGTGCTCCATCATCATCCGCAAGGTGTTCGGCGTTGCCGGCGCCGGCCATGGCAACCACGCCCGCTTCCGGTACCGTTATGCATGGCCTTCGGCGGATTGGGGCTCCCTGCCCATCGAAGGCGGGCTGGAGGCAGCCTACCGGGCTGAGCTGGATGCCGCCGAAGACCGTCCCGCCGCCATTGCGCAGATCCGGGAGCGTCTCAACCTGCTGCGTTCGCCATTCCGCTCCGCGGAGAGATTCCAGATCGAGGAAATGATCGACCCGCGCGATACCCGCCCGCTGTTGTGCGAATTTGCCGACCTGGCCGCACCTTTGCGCAAACCGGGCCCGGTGTCTTTCGGGTACC
>CBFGWJ010000117.1:0-6432 GCA_965652335.1 uncultured Gammaproteobacteria bacterium
GGTTACGCCATACGCCCGGCTGGTGATTGCTGTGGTCAATGGACAGTGACTCGCTATTATGTGTTGGCGGGTTCCTGTACCGGCCGGGAACTCCTAATGCAGGCTGGCCGGGACCATGCTGCGGGCGCCTGCCTGGCATGGTATTTTGCTGCCTGCCGCCGCATTCATTCTACCTGCAATCGGAACCTGCATTGCCAAAGTACAGAAGGCCAAAGCCTGGAAGTCCAAAGCACCGGCTCCTGAAGCATCGACACCCGCTGGTCAAGGCTTACCCTCCGCTGGAAGAGAGCATCAATATCGGGTCGCACATCTCCGGACTGCTGTTGAGCATCGTCGGATTGCTGGCGCTGGTACTGCGCGCCTGGCAACAGGGCCCGGGCGTGCCCCTGCTGGCGGTCGGGATTTTCGGGCTGTCCATGGTGGCGCTGTATGCGGTGTCCGCCCTCTATCACAGCGCCACCGATGCCAGGACCCGCATTCGGCGCAGGGTCTACGACCACGCCTGCATCTATGTGCTGATCGCCGGCACGTATACGCCGTTTGCCCTGATCTCCCTGCCACCCGCGGTGGGTTATGTGGTGTTCCTGTGGATCTGGGGGCTGGCGCTGGCGGGCATCATCCTGAAGCTGTTCTATACCGGTCGATTTGATGTGCTGTCCACGCTGATGTATGTGGCGATGGGTTGGCTGGTGGTGTTTTTCTTCAAGGACTTCGCCGCGGCGCTGTCGTCCCAGGCCCTGGCCTGGCTGGCAGCCGGGGGCGTGCTGTATACGCTGGGAGCCGTGATGTACAGCATCAAGCGCATTCCCATGGGACACGCCATCTTCCACGTCTGCGTGGTGCTCGGCAGCCTGTGCCACTACATCTGCATTTATGCTTTCGTTCTGCCGTGAAAACCGGTGGAAAGATCGGTTTGGCGTATCTTCCATGCCGGCAGGCCGCTTAGAATCCACCTCACCGCGGCGTCGTCAACGCCGTTTGAATCCAATCTCCCAAAGGTGAAAACCCAAAGGTGAAAGCATGAAAACCAGGATGCCCGCCAACTGCCGGATACTTGTCGCCAGCGTCTTCGCGATCGTGGTATCAATCACCTCAAATGTTGCCTTGGCGCAGAGTGTGGACCAGCAGGCGGTACGCTGCGTGGAAATCGCCTTCAGCCAAACCGTCGAGAACCAGGACGCGGCGGCTTTTGCCGCCATGCTGGACCCCGACACGCGGTTCATCAGCGGCACGGTGCTGCATGGCCCGGAAGAAGTCAGCGCTGCCTGGGCCGGCTTCTTTGCGGAGAATGGTCCGCAACTCAAATGGCGGCCGTACGTGGTGGAAGTGGCCGCCAGCGGCGACCTGGCCCTGTCGCGCGGGCCTTACCGCATGCGCGGCCAGACCGAGCAGGGCGAACCGCTGGAATCATGGGGAATCTACAATTCAGTCTGGCGCAGGAATGCCGCCGGGGAATGGAAAATCCTGTTCGACGCGGGCAACCCCGGTGAACACCAACTCAGTGAGGAAATGAAGGCCCTGATCGACCAGCCCGTTACGGACTGCTGATCAGCGGCCCTGTGTGGGATCAGGCAGGGGGCTGTGCAACCGCCAGCGCTGGCTGTTCTCATCCCAGCGCCACAACTGCTCGTCGATGATGGTGCGCTCCAGCCCCTGGTTGGTGTTGAACAGCTTGATCTCCACCACCTGGGTGGCCGCCATGCCGTCTTCAATCACGTTCACCGAACGGATGGTGTACTGGGTGACGCGGAACAGCCGCAACCGGTCCATCTGCAAGCGCGTGATGGGATGTTCAGCCAGGTATTCGGGTGAGATGAAATCGGCTGCCGCATCCCACTGGCTCCAACGGACAATGATTTCATACTGCCGGAATGCTTCCGAGCGGGTTTTCTCCAGCTGGTTAGGTATGCACCCGGCCAGGGTGAACAACATGACCAGGGCCGGCAACCACATGCTCCGGCCTGCGATGCCTGGGTTGCGGGTTGAGAACAGGCAGACTGACTTCATTGCGAATCCCGTGCTTCGAAACGATTCCCGCCGCATTGTAGCCGAATCAGCCGGCAGCGGTACCGGCAGTGTCCAAACTCGGATAAAGTGCGGGCAGGGCTGAAGTAACAGGATATTGCGCACCGATTCTTGCCGAACGTACCGTGTCGACTCTTTGAATTGAACAAACCGATCCCGAAAATGGCCGCTGCCCTGGTGCCGCGGGAATTGACCAATTGGTCGCTCACTTCTGTCACCCTCGGCGTGCTGGAAGGTGGCCTGCTGGGCGTGATCGTCAAGAACCAGTTTGACGGCGTGGCCTCGGCGGCCGCCGTTAACCTGGCGGTGGCCATCGTAGCCGGCGCGCCATCCTTCACCAACCTGGCCAGCTTCCTGTTCAGCTCATGGTCCAGTGGCCGCGACAAATTGCAGACCATGAGCCGCCTGATGCAGGTGATGGGTGTGGCGGCGTTGTTGCTGGCATTGCCGCCGAACAATGCGACAGGCTTGTACCTGTTCTGCTTTCTTACCGTTACCGCGCGCACAGCCTGGACCGGCATCCTGACGCTGCGGGCTTCGGTGTGGCGTGCCAACTATCCGCGTGACTGGCGGGCGCAGATCACCGCCCGGCTGGTACGGCTGTCATCGCTGCTGGTGGCGGGGGTTGCCGCGCTGGTGGGATTCCTGCTGGACTGGCAGGCCGACCTGTACCGGCCGTGTTTCGTGCTGGCCGGTACCTGTTCGCTGGTTGCGGCCCATATCTACAGCAAGGCGAAAGTGCGGCGTCACCAGAAGTTACTGGCGCAGGAAAGGGCGAGCAGGGTAGAAGGCCGCCGCCATATCAGCCTGGGCGTATTCGGCGATGTGTTGCGCGGTGACCGGGACTTTCGCAACTACATGGCCTGCATGATGGTGTTTGGCGGAGCCAACCTGATGGTGATTCCCATGCTGGTGGTGATGCTGAGCGAGCAATTCCACCTCAGCCAGTTGCGCCAGGTGGCCATCACCTCATCGCTGCCGCTGGTGATCATGTGCCTGTCCGTGCCGCGCTGGGCCAGGCTGCTGGACCGCAAGCACATCTTTGCCTATCGGGCGGTGCACAGCTGGTATTACGTGCTGTGCTATGTGATCTTCGCACTGGCCATGGGCACCGGGATCGCCTGGCTGTTGTGGCCGGCCGCAATGTTGCTGGGTGGCGCCAATGCCGGCGGGCACCTGGGCTGGAACCTGGGGCATAACGATTTCACCTCCGATGCCAATGCCGCGAGTTACATGGCCGTGCATGTCTCACTCACCGGATTGCGGGGAATCTTTATGCCCTTGATCGGTATCGGCTTTTACCAGTGGCTGTCGCATTACTGGCCCACCCTGGCTCCGCATGCCCTGTTGCTGCCCTTGCTGATGTCGGCTTCGGGGGCTGTCTGGTTTGTGTTCCTGAATGCGGAACACAGCCGAAGAACGTCATAAAATCAATCATTTATGAAAGTCCGGTGCCGGATTTGCACAGTTTGATGCACAGCATGCGCGGGTCTCCCGTGTTACCATCTGCTCCCTTTTTGATCACCCGCAAGACATTTTTCCCTGATGGACGACAAGGTTCAAACCGATACTTGGCAGTCGCTCTGGTTTTCCCCGGAAACCGGGTTGCCCCATTTTTCCGCCATTGCGCCCGCGGATGCGGTTACCGTGATCCGGCAACTGGTGCAGCAGCATCGTGCCGGGATGGAAACCTGGCTGGAACAGAATGCCGGCCTGGATGCGCAGCAACGCAGCCGGAGGGCCTGGGAGTTCGTTGAGCTCGAAGAGGAGTTATTCGACGCCATCAACAAAGCCTGGGCGCCGGTTTCCCATCTGCAGGCCGTGGCGGACAACGATGAACTGCGAGAGGCTTACCGGGAATGCCTGGAACTGCTGACCGAACACCAGACCTGGCGTTCGCAGCACAAGGGAATTTACCGCCTGTTTGCCGACCTTCGGCAATCCGGGGAATTCGAAATGCTGGCGCCCGGCCAGCAACGCATCATCGAACTGGAGTTGCGGGATTTCCACCTGTCCGGCGTGGACCTGCCCGATGCCGAACAGGCGCGCTACGCTGAAATCATGAAGCGCCTGAGCAGCCTGGGGGCGAAATTCCAGGAAAACCTGCTGGATGCCACGCGTGGCTGGACTTTGCATTTTGACCTGCAAACCGCACTGGCGGGCCTGCCCGATGCTGAGCTTCGCCTGCTGGAAGGCAATGCCGCCAGCCATGGCGAGAGCGGCTGGCTGGTGGATCTCAGTTATCCTTCCTACGCGGCCGTCATCACCTATGCTGAAGACCGTGAATTACGCCGCAAGGTGTACGAAGCCTATGTGACGCGGGCATCGGATCAGGGGCCGCAGGCCGGCCAATGGGACAACAGCGCGATCATCGATGAGATGCTGGCGCTACGGCACCAACTGGCCCGGCTGCTGGGATTTGCCAACTACGCCGAGTATGCGCTGGTTCCGCGCATGGCGTCCTCGCCGCGGGTGGTGATGGACTTCCTGCAGCACCTGGCGCAGCGGGCATTGCCCTCGGCGCGGAAACAATTTGCCGCACTGCAGGACTATGCCCTGGCCAACGGGGCAAACGAAGTCTTGCGGCCCTGGGATGTGGCGTTTTGGTCGGAGCGTTACCGCGCGGCGGAACTGCAACTCTCCGACGAGATTCTCAAGCCGTATTTTCCCACCGGGGCCATGTTCGAGGCGCTGTGCGACACGGCCGGGAAAGTATTCGGAATCAGTCTCGTCGCCGATGAATCGGTGGAAACCTGGGATCCGGAAGTCCGCTTTTACTGGGTACAGGACAACGCAGGCGATCGCATCGCGGGATTGTATGTGGACCTCTTCACCCGCAAGGTCAAACGGGGTGGCGCGTGGATGGACATCTGCAGGTCCCGCCGGGTAACCGCGGCCGGGGTGCAACTGCCGGTCGCTTTCCTGAACTGCAATTTCCCACCGCCGCAGGCCGACCACCCCAGCCTGCTCACGCACCACGATGTGGAAACCCTGTTCCATGAATTTGGCCATTGCCTGCACCATGTGCTGACAGAGGTGAGCTGGCCGCAGATCAATGGCCTCAACAACGTGGAATGGGATGCGGTGGAACTGCCCAGCCAGTTCCTGGAAAACTGGTGCTGGGAAGAAACCCTGCTGGATGGGTTTGCGCACCACTACGCCACCGGCGAGGCCATGCCGGCCGACCTGAAACAGCGGTTGCTCCGCTCGCGCAGTTTCCAGAAAGCCACGCTGCTCATGCGCCAGCTGGAATATGCGCTGGGCGATTTTCGCATGCACCTGGAATATGACGCAGAGCAGCCGCGCAAGCCGCTGGATCTGCTGCACGAAGTTCGCCAGCAGTACAGCCTGCTGGAAACACCCGAATGGAACCGGTTTCTCAACAGCTTCAGCCACATTTTCGGTGGCGGCTATTCGGCCGGGTACTACAGCTACCTCTGGGCTGAACAGCTGGCAGCCGATGCCTGGGAACGGATTCTGGAATCCGGGCCCTATTCCGCGGAAGCGGGTGCGGCCTTACGCCGCGAAATCCTGGCCGTGGGCTCTTCGCGTCCGGCGATGGATTCTTTTGTCGCGTTTCGTGGCCGGGCTCCGGATGAAGGGCCCTTGTTGCGCAGTTACGGGCTGGAGTAGGGTAAGGTCTGGTGGCCCGTAACAGCCGCCAGCAACCGGACCGGTGAATCCGGCTGTCCTTTCAGATCGCAACGGAAAACCACCCATGCTGAAAATCGCCTCCTGGAACGTCAATTCACTCAATGTGCGTCTGCCCCATGTACAGGCCTGGCTGGCCGAGGCCCAGCCCGATATTCTGGCCCTGCAGGAAACCAAGCTCACCGATGACAAGTTCCCGGCGGCCGATTTCGCGGCAGCAGGCTATCACTCGGTATTCTCCGGCCAGCCTACCTATAACGGAGTTGCAGTGCTGAGCCGTGAGCCCGGACGCGATGTCGTTACCGATATTCCGGGGTTGGAGGATCCGCAACGGCGCATCCTGGCGGTTACCATTCCAACCGCCCTTGGCGACGTGCGCATCATCGACCTCTATGTGGTGAACGGCAGCGAAGTGGGATCGGACAAATACAGCTACAAACTGGATTGGCTGCGGAAAGTGACCGGTTGGCTGGCAAAGGAGACAGAGCAGCAAGAGCGGGTGGTGGTGCTGGGTGATTTCAATATCGCCCCGGATGACCGCGATGTGCATGACCCGGAAGCCTGGCGGGGCAAGGTGCTGTGCAGCGAGCCGGAGCGGCAGGCCTTGCAGGCCATCAATGACCTGGGCCTGGCGGATACCTTCCGCCTGTTTGAACAGGAACCTGCGGTATTCAGCTGGTGGGATTACCGCATGAATGCGTTTCGCCGCAAGATGGGTTTGCGTATCGACCTGTTGCTGGCATCGCGTGCCATGGC